>NZ_ONDD01000009.1 GCF_900316465.1 uncultured Fibrobacter sp.
CGACTTGACTTCGTATTCACTGTATGTTGACCACACGTCCTTATAGATTTCCTTCGACCGGAGTACCGAATTGTTGCAAAGCCAAATGGATACCGTTTCAGGAAGTTCATAGTAACGGTACTTGCGTTCCTCTTCCGGCAAGCCCATGAAATAGTCCGAACGGTTGAACTCGTACTTGCCGCGCAGCGTAAGGTACGAATTGTAGAGCTGCATACGGTCGAAAAAGTAAGCATGAACCTTGTTTTGCATCTCGATGTTGAGATACCGATTGTCCCTAGTATGCACCCAGACGTCGAGGCGTGCGGGGTCATTTTCGGGCATAAAGATGTCGATGGGCTTTTCGAATTCGTATTCGAGGTCGATGATTTCATGGTCATGGTCCAGCTGGAGCAGGCTGTTGAGCACATCGCGGATTGTGTCTTTGTCGTCCATCAAGATGCGGAATGTCGCCGCGTATTTGGGCAGCAGGAATTCTTCGCCACGCTCGTTTGTGACGATGTAGTTTTTTGTCGAATGATTGGTATTAGCAGACATGAGTTTCCTTTCGTGTTAAGTTGAGGCGCACTCCCTCTTTACTAACACGCTTTTTTCAGGCATCTGAATACCAGTTTGAGGGTAAAATGTTTTTAACGGAACGCTGGAGGGTGCTTTACAAACGGGTGCGAAAAGACGATAATATATTGAATTTTCTAAATTGTACCTGAACAAAAAGGATTTATTATGGCTGATTGCAACGAAAAGAAAGAAAATGCCCCTTCCGAGATCATGAAGAAGGCTGAAGAATTCCTTGCCTCCAAGCGTAAGATTTTCCTGTGGGGCGGTGTCGATGACGAAAGCGCCGAACGCATTGTGAAGGAACTTTTATACTTGGATTCCTTGAACCACGAAGACATCTATTTCTTCATCAACAGCCCGGGTGGCGTGATTTCTAGCGGCCTCGCCATTTACGACTGCATGAACGCTATCCAGAGCGATGTGGTCACGGTTTGCTGCGGTCAGGCTGCATCCATGGGTGCGGTGCTTTTGACTTCTGGCGCAAAGGGCAAGCGTTATGCATGGCCGAACGCCCGCATCATGATTCACCAGCCGCTCATTCATGGTGAAATTGTCGCCCCTGCAAGCGATATCCAGATTCAGGCCGAAGAAATGCTCCGTATTCGTAACATTACGGGCAAGATTCTTGCCGAAACCTCTGGCCATACCATGGAAGAAATCGACCGCGACACGGAACGCGACAACTTTATGAGCGCCGAAGAAGCCAAGGCCTACGGCCTGGTCGACAAGGTCGAAAGCATCGTTTAACGATTTTACGGAAATTTTCGAATGGGACTTTTTTCTGCCATTAAGAGTGGCCTTGCCAAGACCCGCGACGCCTTGATGGGCGAACTCAAGGGTATTGTCGGTGCAGGCAAAATCACGGACGACACTCTTGAGGAACTCGAAGAACACCTGATTAAGGCTGACGTGGGCGTCGAAGCGGCATTCCTGTTGACCGATGCCTTGCGCGAACAAGCTTTGGGCAAGTCGCTCACGACCGAACAGGTGTTGGGCATTATGCGCAGCGAAGCGGAACGTTTGCTCAAGGATCCGCCGCCGTTTGAACTCAAGGGCAAGCCCCACGTGGTGCTTGTGATTGGCGTGAATGGCGCCGGTAAAACGACTACGATT
Source organism: uncultured Fibrobacter sp. (assembly GCF_900316465.1). Classification (NCBI taxonomy): domain Bacteria; kingdom Pseudomonadati; phylum Fibrobacterota; class Fibrobacteria; order Fibrobacterales; family Fibrobacteraceae; genus Fibrobacter; species uncultured Fibrobacter sp. Next base: position 1,669 of record NZ_ONDD01000009.1, read on the forward strand.
GGTAAACTTGCCGCCCGCCTGAAAGACGAAGGCAAGAAGGTGATGATTGCGGCTTGCGATACGTTCCGTGCGGCAGCCATCGACCAGCTTGAAACCTGGGCTGAGCGTTCGGGTGCTGAATTCGTGAAACATCAGGAAGGTTCTGACCCTGCGGCTGTGGCGTTTGATGCCTGCAATGCGGCAGTGGCCCGCGGCTGCGACGTGGTATTGATTGATACCGCCGGCCGTCTGCACAACAAAGACTACTTGATGGAAGAACTCAAGAAGATTGTCCGCGTGATCAAGAAGGTGAGCCCCGACATGCCGCACGACATGTGGCTCGTAATCGACGGTAACACCGGACAGAATACCATCAACCAGACGAAGATTTTCAACCAGAGTTTCCCGCTCACCGGCCTTGTGGTGACCAAGCTCGACGGTACGGCCCGTGGCGGCGCAGTGCTTTCGATTGCAAGCTCGCTGCAGATTCCTATCCGCTGGATTGGTATGGGCGAACGCATCGACCAGCTGGTGCCTTTCAGCAAGGCTGAATACGTGGAAGGTCTTTTCGAAAACGCTCTGGAAGAAAACGAACAGTAATCGAGTGTTGTAGATATGTTGAGGGATGTCGGAAAATTATTTTCAAGTCCGCGTGTCATGCAGGGCTTGGTTCGGCATCTCCTTGTAGCCGCGTTGTTTTTTAGTGCGGCTTTCGGCATGAGCGGCTGTAGCGGCGAAGTCTCGGTCGACCAGAAGTTCGTTGACTTGTATATCGAACTGCGCGTTGCCGAAATTACCTACGGCAAGGATTCTCCGATGGGCCGCCTGGTGCGTCAAGATGCTTTGAAGGCCGCTGGCTACACTCGCGAACAGTTCCTCGCCAAGACTGACGAAATCCTGAATGACGAACGCCAGTGGGTGCCGTTCCAGAAGGCGGTGAACGCCCGTATTGATACGCTGCTGGCGCCTCCGGTAAATCCGAATGCAGCGGCCGAGAATACTCCGGCGAAAGGCAATGGCCCGAAAAAGTTGAAGCCTCAGATGCCCGCGCATAAAGGGGGTGTACATTGATTTTTCGTTTGTTGATGCTTGTGGCGCTTTGCGTGTCGGTCTCTTTTGCAGCCCCCTTGAACGATGCGGTGCCTGCCAAGAAGGCCTCGGCTAGAAAGTCTACGGTCCATTGGATGGACTATAACGAGGCACTTGAAAAGGCTCAAAAGTTTCCGAAGCTGATTTTTGTGGATTTGTATGCGGATTGGTGTATTCCTTGCCGCGTGATGGAGGCGAACGTGTTCAGCGACCCCACGGTGGCCTCGCTTTTGAATACTCGCTTTTACGCCGTTAAACTCAACGCCGAATCGCAGGACTCCATTATGTGCGACGGCCAAAAGAAAACGGTGCAACGTTGCTATTTTGATGTTTGGGAACTGAACGCGCTTCCGGCTTTTGTGCTTATCGCTCCGAAGGGCATGAGCATTTTGACGGTGACCGATTCCATGTCGCCGCAAGAGCTGCAATACATGCTGTACCAGTTCCTTGAAAAAGAGAAGGAGTGGATGTCCCGATGAACGAACAATTCCTTTTTTACGCACAAATTGTTTTCTGGGTAATGATTTTCTTGCTGGTGCATTGCTACCTGCTGTTCCCGATGACGCTCCCGTTCGTGAGCGAAATCTTTAAGCGCCGCAAGTCTCCGGAAAAGGGCAATGTTGAATTGCCGACGGTGTCGATTCTGATTTCTGCCTACAACGAAGAGGCGGTGATTGAACGCAAAATCCAGAACATTCTGGAACTTGATTACCCCAAGGATAAGCTCGAAGTTTTGATTGGCGATGACGGCTCTGCCGACAAGACCGCCGAAATCGTCGCCCGCTATGAATCGCAGGGAATCACGCTGGTCAAGGCGCCCAAGAATGCGGGCAAGGCCGCCATGCTGAACCGCCTGAACAAGATTGCAAAGAACGACATCTTGCTCTTCTGCGATGCAAACACGATGTTCTTCCCGAATGTAGTGCGCAAGCTCGTGATCCCGTTCCAAGACAAGAAAATCGGTTGCGCCTGCGGACACTTGATTCTGTCGGACAAGAGCGGTTCTACGCTGGGTCGCGGCGAAAGTTCTTACTGGGACTTGGAATCTGAAATCAAGAAATTTGAAGGCGTGCTCGACATGCTGATTGGCGGTAACGGCGCCCTCTATGCCATCCGTCGCGATTTGTATACGGAACTTCCGGTCAAGAAGAGCGTCATGGATGACTTCTTCGTGACGACCAAGGTTCTCGAAAAGGGCTATTACTGCACGTTCGTGACAAGCGCTATCGGTACCGAACAGACTTCCAAGGAATCGAGCGGTGAATTCCGCCGCAAGGTGCGTATCGGCCGCGCGAATTTTAACTTCTTGTTCTCTTACTTGCCGCTGTTGAATCCGCTGCACCCGCTGCTTGCCTACTTGTTCTTCTCGCACAAGATTCTGCGCTGGTTCTCGCCGCATATTTTGATTTTGTTGTTTGTCGCGAACGCTTGCCTGCTCACGAGCGGTCTTTTCTACCAGATTTTCTTTGGTGTGATGTCGCTTGCCTTGCTGGTCGCCGGTTTCAAGATTGTCCCGAGCGGTTACTATTTCCTCTCGATGAACTACGCCATGCTTAAAGGTTTCTTTATGGCCTTCAAGCCCGAAAAGAGCGGCGGTTGGGCACGCGAAGCCCGCAGCGACGAATAATTTGAATATATTTAGAGTTATCGCATGAAAAAGATTTTCTCTGCCATTCTGTTTGCTTTAGCATTCGCCGTGGTACCGGCAAGTGCGTTTACCATGGATGTGCAGGGAGGTGTCGTCAATCATGTGAGCGAACTCGGTAAGTTCAACTTGAACGTATTTGGTCACTTTTGGTACCCCATTGACCAGATGCTCTTTTTCGGTATCGGCTCGGGTTATCAAGAAATTGACAACGTGAGCTTGATTCCTGTTTCGGGCAGCGTGTGGGTTCGCTTGCCTATCGGCAGCACAGCGCTCCCTGTAGCAACAGGTGACTGGGGCTATCTCTTTGGCTCGAACAATCAGATGTTCTGGCGCGCCGGTGGCGGCCTTGATATCAAGAATGGCGATTATTCGTCTATTATGTTGATGGGCGGTTACCAGTTCCTTGACCATGACGGCAAAGGCTACGCCTACGTACAGGCGGGAATTCTTGTAGAATTATAAAGGCGATGAGTAATGTGAAATGTGTAATTACTCATTTCACATCTCACATCTCACATCTCACATCCTGTAATTTATTTCCCTAATTCCTGTTCTAGGAACTTCTTGTTCTCTTCGACTTTCTGCTTCTGCGGATTGTCCGGATATTCTGTCAGGCACTTGTCCAGCGGGGCGATTGCTTCGTTCAACAGCTTTTTCTTCTTGGCCGCATCTTTTTGCTTTTGGGCCTTGGCGAACATCTGACTCGTTGTCTTGCGTTGCTTGGTGCAGAAGTTGTCTGCAAGCTTTGTGTAAAGCTCGTTGGCCTCTTTGCGTAGCTTGCTGGACTTAAGCTTGTTCAAGAGCTCCTTGGCCTCGCTGAACTTTTCCTTTTGCAAGAGCGTGTCGGCCTTGGCAAGAGCCTGTGCCGGATCGTGCGATTCCCAGTACTTGGTGGCAGCGGCATCGTTCGCCTGCGCCAGTTCGCGAATGTGGTCGATGAGCGCCTGAATATGGAGGTCGTTTTCAAAGTCGCGGTAGCGCATTTGGAACGTGAGGGCCTGCTTTTCGGCTTCGGCGAATTGTGCCTGGTTGTCTGCAAGATCCTTGATGGCGGCGTATTCTTTCTTTGCCTTAACAAGCGTGTTCTTGTAGGCGACGCTCTTTTGCGCCTTGGCCCACTGGGTCAGTGAATCTCCCGGAGCAAGCGCAATCAAACTGTCGGCGGTTTCGGCCACAAGCCCGTAGTCAGAACTGGCGCGGTTCATGTTCTGAATCTGGAATACCATCGGTTCGTAGGCTTTTGCCTTTTCGGCGCGAACCTTTCCGAATTCATTCAGCATGGAATCGGCTTTAGATTCCCATTGTTCCCACAATGGCTTGATGACGCGGAAACGTTCCAGGTAGGCGCTTGCAGAATCGGTGTAGCCTGCTTTGTGCAAGGTGTTTGCATAATCGAAAATGCTCTGGACAATCGCGGGAATTGCTGTGTACGGGTCGGCAATCGCGGCGGTCGTTTTGCCTTCGCTAGTGGCGGGGCCCTGTTCCGGTGCCGTCGGAATGTTTTCTGGGGTGGCCAGGCGGTAGCCATCGAGAGCCTGCGAATTGAAAATCGGACCCGATTGAGAACCCAGTTCCTGCGGGTTCTGGAGCGACGAATCGCTCGACGGGGTGCTAGGCTGCTCTTGTTCAGAAGAATCGTTTGCAGAAACGTTAGTCGGTTCTGTTTCGGGGGCGGGAGCGTTCCCGACGCACGCCGTCAGCGCGAATGCGCTTGCTGATAACAAACTAAGGATTTTGATTCGCATGTTTTCTTCTTTCGCTAAGTTATGTTAACTGCCTGCTTTTTGCAAATTAGTCTGCTTCGATAGGCACAAAGGCGTTCTTGCTGTCAAAGCCTTCAGGCAAATCCCAGTCGTCGTCCTTGGGCATGGCGGCAGCCTTCGGCTGGGCCGGTTGTGCGGGCTGTGCGGGCACGGCCACGGCGGCAGGCTCCGAGGTAGAGCCTTCGGCAGGAGCACTCGGGGCGGCGCCGGCTACATTGGCAGAATCTGCAGGAGCAGCGGGTGCTGCAGCCGGCATGGGCAAGCTGATCATGATTCCGTGGGCGGCGATGTCTTCGGCTGCCGCGGCGTGTACCTGCGGCGGCGTGAATCCCGGAACTTCAATCCACGGGAGCGGGCGGCCTTGTTCTGCGCTACCGCCTGCAATTACGCTACCGGTCATCGGGTCAACGGTCAGCTGGCCGCGTTCGTTCGGGAGAACCAGCGGAACTTCTCCAGCGGCGAGCATCGAAATGTCGAGGAAGTCAATCTTTTCGGGCAGGCCCAGAATGTCGATTTCTTTCTTAGCGAAGTCGGCCCATTGCGGCAAGCCACCGCTGGCGCCTGCAATACGTGTGCGGCCAGACTTAAGTGGCTTGTTGTCGTCAAAGCCTACATAGCTACCGATGGCAATCACGGAATCAGTAGAAATGCCATTCTTCTCGTTCACATAAGTCGGAAGTGCGCCGAGGAAGGCCACGTTGCGGTAATCGTTTGTGGTGCCGGTCTTACCGAGGGCGGGGTAGCGCAGCGTAATGGCTTTATCCGGCGAGGTCACCGTAATGTGCGTGTACTGGCTGCGGGCGGTGCCGTTCGTGAACACGGAATGCAGCATCACTGCCATCTGCGAAGTAATCGAGTCGCCGAGAACCACCTTGCTTTCGCTCTTGTTTCTAAAGATCACCTTGCCGTCGCGGTTCTTGATTTCCTTGATGAAGCACGGGTCGGTCCAGTCACCATCCAGGCACTTGAACACCTTGCCGGTTAAGAGAGTTTGGTAGGCGGTCGAAATTTCAGCCAAGGTAATATCGTTTACGCCCAGCGGCATACTGAACACTTTCTGCAACTTCTGGTGAATACCGATTTCTTTTGCAAAACGAGCATATTCGGCAAAGGCGAGCGAGCGTCTGTAATCGGGCCAGTAACGCAGGTGTTCTGCGTCCAGGTAATCCACTTCGCTGTCCACAGGTTCGATCATGGTCGAAAGGCGCTTCATGTCGGCCAGCGTAAAGTGGTTAAGCAATACCACGGAATCCAGCGGCGGGAGGTCAATCGACGGGTCGAGTTCTTGTGCCTGGCGTTCGCGCAAGATTTCGGAATAGCGCTTGTAGTTGTGCTTAATGAATCCGAGAGTCTTCGCATCTTTCTTGGACTGCTTCACGGCGATATCGTTAAAGGTTCCGTAGCGCAGGTTCAGCACGTCACGGGCTTTGTCGTCTTTACCTTCGAGCCTGTAGCGTTCGGCAAGGGCGTCGCGTGCCTTGGTGAATTCGATTTCGCGCTTGGTGTCTTCTTTCAGAATCAGACCGTACTTGTCGCGCAGGCGTTCAAAGAACTTCTTGGTGTCTTCGTCTTCGTGGCGGGCCATGTCGTTCACGGCAGCAATGTCGTTGAATTCTTCGAGCGAAAGCTTGTCGAGTAAGTGCTCCAAGAGCCAGATGCTTGCGATGTTTTCAGAACGCGTGGCAGACCAAGCAATGCTTACGACGTCACCCTTGTTCTTGTGGTCCGGGCGCGGAAAATAGAACTGGTTCGTGAACTGGAAAACGTTGAAGTCGTTTTCAAGCATGTCCAGGTAATTCCAGTGGTACTTGAGGGCGAGCGCGTAAAGAATCGGTTTCCAGCTAGAACCCAGCTGACGCACGGCCTTAAAACTACGGTCGAATCCGGTATTGTGGAAACCGCCCTGGCTTGCAATCACGTTGCCGTTCTGAATGGCGAAAAGGGCGCCCTGCAACACAGGTTCTGTTTCAATCTGACAAGGAGCGAATCCGTCAACGGTCTTGTCGTCCATCACGCTCACCAAGAGGATTGCTCCCTTCTTGAGCTGCGGGGCCAAAATCTTGTTCACGTCGCCGCCGGCCTTTTTCGCAAAGTCCTTGACCGATGCTTCAGAAACCATACCCTTGAGCTGGCCGAAGCTGAGCGTCAGAGCCTTAAGTCCGCCCTGGTCGTCGACCATGATGCTGTCTACAGTGCCGTACAGGTAGTCACCCTTGCGCGCCGTCTGGGCGCGGTTTGCGAACTGTGCCTTCGGGAGCACGAAGCCGCCGAGCTGCATCTGGAGTCCACTGATGTTTGCCTGCAAAGCGGTCTTTGCGGCGTCCTGGCTGCGGGCATCTACAGTCGTCGTAATCGAAAGCTGAGCTTTGCGCCAGTCCTCGATACCTTCGGCTTCAAACTTTTTTTGGAAGAATTCGCCGTCCAGCTTTTCTTCGATGCGGTCGAGCATGGTGCTCACGCTAAAGCGGAAGTTGCCGTGGTTGAATTCCAGCGGCTTGGCGAGCGCTTCGCTCATATCTTCTTCGGAGATGTAATTCTCTTCGACCATACGGCCAAGCACGTATTCCAAACGTTCCTTACCGCGGGCTAAGGCCTTTTCGCGGCGTTCGGCGCTGCGCTGAATGAACGGGTCGTAGTTGAACGGACCCTTCACCGAACCTGCAATAAAGGCGCATTCGGCAAGTGTTAAATCCTTGAGTTCCTTGTTAAAGAAGTACTGGGCGGCAATGGCCACGCCCTTTCCGGTACCCGAAACGTGGAACTGGTTCAGGTAGAATTCCAGGATGTCTTCTTTGCTAAAGTGCTTTTCCATGCGGAGCGCGTTAATGAGCTCCTTGCCCTTTTCCTTGATGCTTCGTTCTTCGCGGCCAAAAATGTTCTTGACGGTCTGCTGGGTTAGTGTAGAACCGCCCTGGCGCATGTGCCCGCTCTTGATGTTCGAAATCATGGCGCGGGTAAAGCCGTAAATGCTGAATCCGGAGTGCGTCCAGTAGCCGGCGTCTTCGGCAGCGATCAAGGCGTTCACGATATTGGCCGGAATGTCGCCGTAGGGCACGTACACGCGGTGGTTTGCGTCAAAGAAGGCGCCCAAAAGTTCTTCGCCATCATTATAATAGACTCGAGTTTCGCCCGAAAGCACCTGCAAAATGGTGGAACGGTTGAATTGGTTGTCCGGATCCTGGGTCGGGAGTATTTTGAATACTACGATGTAGGCGGGAATGCAGCAAATGAGGCCGACTAAAGCGAAAGCGGCCACGATTTTGAACAATTTGGAGAAGTGACGCATATATAAAATTTAGAAAATTTGGTTTTTCGCTCCATGTAATGTAAAAAAAAGTGCCATTATGGGGCTAAATTTGCCATTTTTGGGTCGATACCCTTGAAATTTTGCCGAATTTTATCTAAAATTTGTGTCCCCAAGATGGGAAGATGGCCGAGCTGGCCGAAGGCGCGTCCCTGCTAAGGACGTATAGGACTTAATCCTATCGCGAGTTCGAATCTCGCTCTTCCCGCTGCAAAGACCCTCTGGAGCAATCCAGGGGGTCTTTTGCTTTTTATATTTTGGTCGTAAAGGAATCGACGATGAACAACTTCCTGAAACTGTTTTTTTCTTGCGCAGCACTGCTTTTGGCGGCGTGCACGACTGATTCTGGTGAATCTAGTGTAGTCGATGATTTTGACGCTAGCATTGTGTGCCCGGCTGAGGGGACAAACGCCTATGGTCAGGAATACAAGTATACGACTATCGGTGAGCAGGTATGGATGGCCGAGAATCTGAACTACAACGCAGTAGGCAGTATTTGCCAAGGCAAGGATGAGTCGAAGTGTGAACTATACGGCAGATTGTATAGGTATACTTGGCCGGATCGGAATACAGGTCGTGATACCATAAATTGGGACTTTATTGATTCCGTATGTCCGCCTGGTTGGCACTTGCCAAAACTGGCTGAATGGGAAAAACTTCAGGGGTCTGTGGGAGAGGAAGGGAAAATTGCTGCGTTAAGATTGAAATCCGTAAAAGGGTGGGAGCGAAGTCATTGGGGCGCGGGAGTGGATGAGTGTGAGTTTTCGGTTCTTCCAGCAGGTACTTTTACATATCAAAGCTCATGTGAGGGGAATTCGGCTGAATTTCTTACAGCTACGGCTGCGAATGAAACTATGAATTATTGGTATTTTTTTGATGAAGCCATGGGGGCCGGTTATGGTCCTAGTTATTTTACAATCCGTTGTATTAAGGACTAAAAGCCAAATTTTCAAGGATTTGCCCCTAAAAATCCTAAAAAAAGACCTCTTTGGGTCTTTTTTTACTTGATTTTTCTATTTTCAGAATGGATATTATAGGAAAAGATTTTTCAAGGAGCTTAAAAATGAAAGCATCAAGTTTTTTTGCTGGTCTTGCCTTGGGCGCTGTTGCTGCTATTGCCGCTTCTAAAAAACTCAAGGCCATGTGCGACGACGAAGATGATTCTTGCGACAACGATGCCGCGCTCAAGGATGCCGAAGACACCGTCCAGAGCCTCCGCAACTCTGCCGACAGCTTGCTGAACGATCTCAAGACCCAGACCGAAGCCAAGCAGACTTACGCCGCCCAGTGCGAAGATCTTAAGGACCAGCTTGCAAAGAAAGACGCCGAAATCAACAACCTGAAGAATGTCTGCGACAAGCAGGCCGGCGAAATCAGCAAGCTCGAAGCCGCCCAGGCAGGCTAATTAACCTCTTGTTTTTGCAATTTATCCGATTTCCGGCTCGGGAATCGGAGTTTTTTTTATAATAAAGGTATATTTGACCCATGACAAAGTACCTTTTTGTTCTGACTAGTTCCCCGAAGGATTTTTTCTGTGAACAGACGCTGGTGGCGATTGCGTCGCTCCGTGTCCATAACCCGGGCGCCTTTGTGACGCTCTTGACCGACGACAAGACGGCAGCGACTCTCACTGGCCCGCGCGCGGTCCTTAAAGAAGCGGTCGACGAACTCAAGGTACTGACTCTCGACGAAAAGTTTACGCCCATGCTGCGTTCCCGCTACCTCAAGACGGTTATGCGCAATGTGGTCGACGGCGATTTTCTGTACATGGATTCCGATATCGCCATCGTGGGCGACCTCTCGATTCCCGAAGAATGGAAGGGCGGCATTTACGCGGTGCTCGATTTCCACACGAACCTCTCGAAGGCCATCAACCGCAAGAAGGTTTTGAACAACGCAAAGATGATGGGCTTCTCGCCGATTCTGAACGACGAAATCTTTAACGGGGGAGTGATGTTTGCCGCAGACACTCCCGAAGCCCGCAAATTCTTCGAAACCTGGCACGAACTCTGGCTCTATTGCGTGTCCAAGAATTTCCCCTACGATATGGCAAGCCTCGCCGAGACAAATTTCAAGTTCAACTACATTACGAAAAAAATGCCCGGCGGTTGGAACTGCCAGCTGGCTTATGGTAACAGGTTCCTCCCGACGGCGAAGGTATTGCACTTCTTCGGTTCGCGAATCATTGATACCCGCGGCCACAAGGTGCCCGCCAGCATGGATCTGTTCTTGCCCAAGATTTTACGCAAGGACTTCTACACGAACCTGAAGAACATTCCGGTAAAAGTCAACGACGACAAGAGCATTACGATTAACGAGTACTACGACGACGTGATTGCCCACGCCAAGGAAGAATTTGAATTCCAGACCCGTAAGGTGGGGGCTGCGGGCGCCTACATTATTCGCAGCTACGCCTTTGCCAAGTCGCTCGCCTGGATTTATAAGAAGATGCCGTTCCTCGTGTTCCCCTTGAGAGTGCTCGGAAAAATCCTCGGGAGGTAACGATGAACCTGCTTTTCAATTTGGTCGCAGTACAGCCGATTCATAGCGCCAAGTTTCACGGCGGTGGTTCCTACGGCGAAGTGATTTTCTGGGCGCTGGTCAAGCGCGGTGTGCAGTTCAGCTGCGCCTACGATAGCCGCAAGTACCTGGACCCCATGATTCTCGATGCCTGCAAGACGCAGAACATCCCGCTGTTCGACATTAACGAAAAAACGCCGCAGCAGATTATCGACGAAAACCAGATTGATACCTTCTACACCCCGCTTTACTCGCTCGAAAAAAAGTGGGATATTAATGTGAAGGATTTCGTGTTTACCTGGCACGGTGTGCGTGCGCTTGAAATGCAGTACAGCTGGGCGGGCGTCGGTTTCGCCAAAAAGCTCGGTCAAAAGTTCGAAGCTTTGGTTCGTTACCGTGAAAGTTGGAAAAAACATTACTACAAGCCCAAGTACCAGGCGCTCGCGGCCCGCATGGCCGAAGGCAAAGCCCGTACCATTACAGTGAGCGAACACAGCCGCGCTTCGATTAAGTCGTTCTTCCCGGAACTTCTGGATTTGGAAATTCCGGTGTTTTATAGTCCCATGACGGCGTACGAACCCGAGGGATTCTTGCCGCCGGGAGTGGCTGCGAAAAAGTATTTCTTGCTCACGAGCGGTGCCCGCTGGGAAAAGAACAACCTGCGTGCGGCTAAGGCTTTCGATGAACTGGTCGGCATGTATCAGTCGCAAGGCAAACCGTTTGATTTCAAGATGGTCATTACCGGGGCGGCAAACCCCAAGGCCTATTTGTGCCACCTCAAGCATAAAGACCGCTTTGTGCTGCTCGGCTATGTCGAAAATAGGGAGCTGGAATTCTTGCACCAGAATGCCTACGCTTTTGTATTCCCGAGCCTGAACGAAGGCTTTGGCTACCCGCCGGTGCAGTCCATGCGTTACGGCGTGCCTGTGGCCGCAAGTGGTACGACTTCGATTCCCGAAGTTTGCGGCGATGCGGTGCTGTACTTTGACCCGTATTCCGTAAGCGAAATCAAGAACCGCCTAGTGCAATTGCTTGATTCCAAGATTTACGACGAGTATGCGGCCCGTGCGCCCAAGCGCTATCTTGAAGTGCATACCCGCCAGAATGAAGACCTTGAACATACCATTGATTTTATTTTAAAGCGTTAACCCAATGTCCTCCCGGCCTTGTGCCGGGATCTCCTTTGTTTGTAAAGATGAGCCTGCTTAATAAATTGAAGAACCTTCTGAAAAATCCCTACCTAGTAATGGCGCTTGTTGCCCTTGTGGTACAGAGCTTGCTGTTGGTGTTTTTCTACAGCCTGCCCGATCCGCTTGGACTTTCGATGTCCGAAATGTTTGAAGGCAAAACGCTTTGGCAGATTTTCATGGCCTTCGGTGCGGTGCTTGCGATGGCAGGTCTCTTCGGCTTTGCTCGCGCTCCGCGCGGTCTTGCGATTTTTTACGGTCTTTACTTTTTTGCTGCGGTAGCGGACTACGATGTCTTTCGCTTTTCACACCAGCGTCTTTCTTTCTCTTTCTTGCGCACGTATTTCCATATTTCAAACATCACCGATGCCACGACGGTTTCGACTCTCGGTGGCGACATGCTCGGGACGGTGCTTTGGGTAACGATGGTAGTCCTCTGCCTTGCGGGCGCAATTGCTTTTGTAACCGTCTACTCGCTCCGGCTCCGTAAACAGCGCCGTACGCTCGTGTTGAATAATGCGGGTGGCGCCTGGAAGCCCGCCTCCCGTAAAGTTCCCGGCGCGATGTTCGCCATTGGCATGGCTCTCTCGCTTACGCCGCTCGTGCTGTTCCTTACGGGCACTCGCGGCTGGATTGAAATCCCCGTGACGCACACGAAAGTCGACATGCGCTTTACGCTCGGCAAGCATACGCTTACCGCTCCGATTTTGCACATTGCGGCAGTCGAGACTTTTGAATTCATTCATGATAACGCCAAAATCACCGAAGAACTGGTGAACGATTTGGATGCCTTCTTGCCGAAGGACTTTGTGGCAGACCGCAAGAATTCCCTTGAACTTCCGATGTACCGGAGTGCTCCTACGCACGAATACAAGGCGAAAAAGCCTTACAACATCGTGTTCATTATGGGCGAATCGTTCAAGGGCCGTATCTTTAACAAGATGCTCGAAGGCGACACGACTGTGGCGCCGAACATCTGGAAACTTGCGAATGGTGGCTACTTTGAAAAAGATTCTGCCGGCAATTCGCTAGGGGGTGGCCTTTGGTTTAAGCATGCCTTTAGCGGCGGTTATCCCACCGTGCGCGGGACCATGGCGACCTACATGGGTTTCCCTTCACACCCGAATCGCGATGTGCCTAGTTTTTATGCCGCAAACAAGTTCAAGGGCTGGCCTGAATTTCTGACAAATTATCAGCGTGCGTATGCGACGGTTTCGAACCCGATTTTTGACCATACGTTGCCTTTTATCGAAAAATTTTTCGATAAAGATTGGCACTTGATTGGCGAAGAACCGAGCGAGGGCACTGCAGACAGCTTGGGCGCAAGCCTTGCGATTGACGTGCTTGCCAAAATGCCGACCGATAAACCTTGGCAGATTTCCTTTAACACCATCGCATCGCATATTCCGTTCTACGGCTATCCCAGTGATTTTGCAGAAAAATCCGACGATGCCATGGCGCGCTACCGCAATGCGATTCGCTATACTGACAAGCAACTTGGCCGATTCTTTGAATCGCTTTCCAAACGCCCCGATTTCAAGAATACGGTTGTCTTTATTTTGGGCGACCACGATACTCCTGTTGATTCGATTGATTACATGGTGCCGCAACCGCTCGGTCTTTCGGCTTCGCAGATTTTCATTGGTGTTTTCTCGGCAGATTCCGCCTTGTTTAACGGACTTACCGTTCGCGAAGATGTCGCCTCGCAGCTGGATTTGGGCCCGACGATTTTCGACCTTGCGCAGGTGCGTGAACCGAACCATTTCTGGGGCTATGACTTGCTCGCGCAGGAACGCCCCGCAGAACAGCCGACGGTGTTCTTCTCGCAAAATGCGTACTATTTGGGCTTCCGTGATCACGTGCTTACGGGCGGCCTCGAAAACGAAGATGTTTACCGCGCAGGTGTCGGCGGCGAAAGCCCCTACGCGATTACGACCGATGCAAATGACCTTGTCTGGAAAAAGAAGGCCGTGGGCGCCGCCAAGGCGGTGCGCTCCGTGCTGCGAAATGACATTATGATGCCTTAGTGTCCTAGGTCCCAATTTTCTATATTGCGAGTAATTATGAGTAATCTGGAAGCAGACAGCAAGTTTTTAAAGAAGGCTGTGATTATCAATGTGGTGGGGGCAATCCTTAAGGTTTGCGGCCCGCTTTTGACTTTTTTGATGGCGCGTGTTTTTGGCGCCGCTGAATTTGGCATTTTTGTCTCTGCGCAAACGCTCCTTTTGACTATTGCCCACTCGGCAACGCTTGGGCTCGATAAGGGCCTGTATTGGTATCTCCCGCAAAACAAGCTGAATAACCGTCCGGCTTATGACGGCATCATGAATTCTTTTTGGGTGTCGGCCGCCATTGCGTTGTTCTGCTCGCTCGTGATTTTTGTGGGCTCCTTTACGCCCTACATTTCCAAGGAACTGCCTTGGTATGGTATTTCGCTTTTGTTCTACGTGGGCACATTTGTCTTTAGCACAGCTTCCGAAGGCAATCGCCGTCCACAAAACGCCGTGTTCGTAAATTCCTTCCTTACGGTAACGCTTGCCCCGGGTGTGTCGATTGCGCTACACTTCCTGGATATTCCCCATGCGCTTCCGTTGGGCTTGTTTGTAGGCCAGATGGCTGGATTCATTGTGCATTTTGTGCTGGTGCGCCGTCAGTTCCCCGACATGCCGCTTCACCCGGCCTTGCGCGTGCCCATGGTTCTTTTGAAGTATTCGCTCCCGCTGGGCTTTGGTGAATTCGTTGCGTCTTTCTTGATTCGTTCTGCCCTCTGGATGGTCATGCTGTTCCTTGGTCCCGAAAAGGCGGGCGCCTTCGGTATCATGGTGACGATTTCAAATGCTCTCCAGACGATTCACGTGGGCTTTACGCCTATTTTGACTCCGGTGGTTGCCGGCATGGAAAAGCAGCGCCTGAATACGGACTTGAAATTCGTCTATAGCTATTGCGTGTTCATGGTGACACTCATTCAGCTGTTGATAGGATTCTTTATCGTCTTGTTCCCGAGCGAAATCCTGAGCATTGCGGGTAAGGACTTTATCGTGCAGCCCGAAGCTTTGGGTATTTTGCTCTTGGTGCACTTGGGTACCGGATTTGGCGGACTTTCCGTACTTGTTTTGAAGGGTATGGGCAAAAGCCTTTACACGTTGATTATGGATACGATTTCCCTTGGCTTGACGCTTGGGATGGGCTATCTGTTGATTCCGAGATTCGGCCTTGTGGGGGCAGCACTTGCCATGTTGAGCTCTACGCTGTTCTCTGCAATCGTCAACAACGGTTACCTGTACAAAATGGGCTTTAGGCTTTATTCGTCCAAGCTTATTTCGCAGGTGCTTTGGATTGTGGCCCTGGTTGCATTCTATATTGCCGTGAATACAGGGAAGTTGCCCATGGTGTTATGGCAAAAGATTGTCGCATATTTGGTGATTGTGGGCCTGCTTGGCCTTTACTGGAAACTCGTAAAGAAGTATTTTTCTGCAAGCGCTATTTCAAACAAAAAGTAAAAGACTATGATTCCCAAGAAAATTCATTACATTTGGCTTTCTAACGATCCGCTGCCGAAGCTTCCTCAGCTGTGTATTGAAAGCTGGAAACGTCATTGTCCGGATTACGAAATTATCCATTGGGACATGGCCAAGTGCGAACAGATTATCAAGAACGTTCCGTTCGTCCGCGAAGCGGTTGAACTCCGTAAGTGGGCTTTCGCAAGCGACTACATTCGCCTTTATGCGATTTCAACAGAGGGCGGCATCTACTTGGACAGCGATGTTTACCTGTACCAGAATTTTGACAGGTTCCTTGATCACCGCTACTTCACGAATATCGAATTTACGTCTCATTTCAAGAGAAATAAATCCTGGAAAAAACTGAACGAAGACGGTACCAAAAAGAATAAGGACGAAATTCCTTTGCCGGGCCTTGCTTTCCAGGCTGCTATTTTCGGTGGCGAAGCGAATCACCCGTTCTTAAAGAAGTGCATGTCGTACTACGAAAATCAGAAATTCGTTTTGCCGAACGGTAAACTGAATATCGAAAATATCGCTCCGTTTGTTTATGCGCACATGGCAATGGACTTTGGCTTTGTCTATAAGAACCAGATGCAGAACTTGAAGGACGACATGGCCATTTACCCGAGCAAGATATTCTTGCCCAGTTGCGACGATGTCGATTACAAACCTGTGGCCATTCATGTTACCAGCGGAAGCTGGCGACCGCTGTCCCACAGAATCGGGCGCTTCTTTAGGCGCTTGCCGATTATCATCCAAAAGTCTTTCAAGCCCAAGCAGACGATTGATGATGTCTTGAATAGTTACGAATCTAAAAAAGCAATAGAATTCTAATACACCTTTTTATTGAAATCCTGATATGGCTACAAAAAAGACGATTCCCGAAAGATTTTCTAATTGGTACATTCCCCTCATTTGCAAGCACCAGTACAAGGCTCTTGCCTTTTACCTGATTCTTGCGGTGATTTTTGCCATTCCTATCTTGTTTAAGCCAGGCCTTAAACTGGACGCGGATCTTTCGCACTTGTTGCCTCAGGATACTCCCAGCGTAAAGGCGCTCGAAGAATCGTATTTGCGCTTTGGTTCTACCGACAAGTTCATGATCGCAATCCAGAGCGAAGACTTGAACTTGGTGGTGGCCCTGCAAGATTCTATTGCCGAATACATCCACAAGAATTGGGAAGGCGATTTCGTTTCGACTCAGGTCGATAACGACAACCAGTTCTTCAAGGATAATGCATTGCTTTACTTGCCGGTAAAGCATTTGGAAAATATCCGCGACAATCTGGAAGACCTGCAACTTGAAATTGGCCGTAAGAATGGTCCGCTTGTTGTGGATTTGCTGAGCGGTGATTCTGCGGCAGTCGCTGATTCTACGAATGCTTCTGCAGGTGCCGCGCCTGCGAAAAAGAAACGCGTGTGGTTTGATGAAAACTTGCCGCAGGAATTGGGTCTCCCTGACGAAGCGGTGAGTGCCTTTGACGCATTCTTCAAGAAATCCAAGGGCGACACAATCGATGCGAAGGCCGCCTCGAACGAAGAAGTGGAATGGGATTCCAAGTCGACGATTCCTTCTGAACTCAAGAACCGCCTGGTCGGTTCGCCGCGCCCCGACAGCACTGGCAAGATTCTCTATAACGGCGTGGTGAACGCGAAACTCATCAAGCCCTCTACCGACTATGAATTTGTGACGCATATTCTGGCTCGTACCGATTCCCTGCTCGCTTATTTCGGCGGCAAGACGTACCCGGTGCCGACCCGCTTTACGGTGGAAGGCACTTACGAAGGCCTCAAGGAAGTGGACGAAGTTGCGAACGATTCTATTTTCTCGTTTGGCATCAGCCTGGTGCTCATTATCTTCCTCACCATCTTCTTCTTCAGGAGCGTGAAGGGCCCGATTCTGGTGACGGCATCGGTGCTGTACGCCTGCCTCCCGACGCTTGCGTTTACTGCCCTCTTCTACGGAAAGCTGAATCCGTTCACGGTGTTTGTCGCCTCCATTATTCTCGGCATCGGTATCGACTACTCCATTCATATTTTGGGGACTTCGCAGAAGTTGATGCACAAGTATGCGACTCTCGAAGAGGTATTGGAAGCGGCCCAGCGCAAGATGCTCAAACCGTTTATCCTTGCAAGCTTTACGACAATTGCCGCATTCCTCACATTGTTGGCGGCTCATTTCCGCGGCTTCTATGAATTCGGCGTGGTGGCCTCGATGGGTGTGCTGTTCAGTATGCTTACCTCGGTGCTGTTCTTGCCGGTGCTCGTGAAGTGCATGGGCGGTATCCCGAAGGCTCCGGATAATTCGTTGTTGCCCAAGTCTTGGGACGAAGCGAAGATTCTCAAGTTCTTCAAGTACTTGGCCTTTGCAGGCTTTGCTCTCGGTGCAGTTTCTATTTGGTTTGCACAAGATGTGGACTTCGAACACAACCTGCGTAACTTGCGCCGCGTCTCGACGAACGTATCGACCTCGAAGAACAAGATTTCTACGAAGGTGACTCGCGCAACGGGCAAGGCCGTGACCTCAACGCCGGCGGCCGTGATGGGTTCCAAGCCCGAACAGCTCGACAAGCTTTACGACACTTTGATGGTGCGCCTGCATGTGGAACACGATTCGACTCTTGGAAGCTTCCTCACGCTCAAGAGCTTTGTGCCGCCCATGGATTCGCAGAAGGCCCGTCTCGAAATTATCGAAGAAATTCGCGACCTCGCTGAAGCCCGCGTCTTTGACCGCGCCGAAGGCGATGATTCCGTGAACATTGCGAACTTGCGTAAACTTTCTGCCGTCGAAGAACCCTTTACGCCCGAAGATGTCCCGAGCTGGACTTTGGACTTGCTACGCGAAAAAGACGGAAGCTACGGTAAGATTGGCTTTATCTACGGCGATTTCCCGAGCTGGGACGCTCATGCGTTGCACCGTTTCCAGGAGCGTTATGGCCACTGGAATTTCGACGGCGAAGATCTCCGTACGTTCTCGTCGCAGTTCATTCTCTCTGACGTGATTGACTCTGTGAAGAAGGATAGCTTCAGGCTCGCGCTCGTGATCATCCTCGTGATTTTCGGTACGCTGGTGGTTTCGTTCCGCAAGCCGAAATACTTCTTGGCCGGTTGCGTCGCCTTTGGTATGGGAGCATTGCTCACGCTAGGCCTTCTCGGATTCCTCACCGACATGTTCGAATTCGGTAAAATCAGTATCTACAACGTGATTGTGATTCCGATGGCTCTCGGTATCGGTATCGATGCCACCATCCACATGATTACCTCGTGGACATCCGACAATAATAAGGGCATGACTCTGCGTCAGTTGATAGATACCACCGGCCGTAACGTGATGGCAAGTTCCACAACGACCATCGCGGGCTTCGTAGGATTCTTGTTCACGACGCACCGCGGCCTGAAGGGTATTGGCGACCTCGCTTGCATTAGCATCGCGATGTTCCTCATCACGAGCATTGTATTCTGTATGTATCTGTGCGGTTCTTGGCTCAAGAAAAAGTAGTCAAAGCCATAAGCATCGTCTAGCTGCGTTCTCGACCCTCTCGCCGTATTATTTATACGGCTTCGGGGTCTGCGGCCTTGCTATACTCGCTTCTGACTTTGACTGTAGTTAAATTGTACAGCTTCGGTCCTGCGGCGTCGTTCTGCTCGCTTCTAGCTTCGGCTTAGTATATAACGTCGTCTTTTACAGGCCTTTTTCGAGGCTATAGTCAGAAATTTTCAGCAATGTATCGAGGGTCGCTGACAAGCGGCCTTCTTCGTTTTGCTGCTTGCCGGTGAGTTCGTTTTCTTGACGCAGGTCGCTGTCAGCGAAGATATGCGTTTCGTCTTGGGCGGGGTACTTTGCGATAAAGCGGTAACCATCCAGCCCGATGGCCGCATAACCCGAGTATGCTCCGAGCGAAAGGCCCGCGAGCACTTGCGGTGCCTGCGGAGCAATCGTAGAATCAATTGCCGCAGAATCGTTGGTGACCGAGTCAGCCTTCGTTACGTTTCCGCGCAGCAAGTTGTGTCCCATAAAAATGTTCGGGACGGCAAAGCCGGCGAGCTCAAGCACGGTGGGCGCAATGTCGATTTGCGCTGCGGTTGTGGTGTCGCGTACAGCGTCAAGTCCTTTTCCGTGAATAAAGAACGGGATCCAGCTCACGTTCGAAAATCCGCCGCCGTTCATTGTTGAAACGCCGTTTTCTCCCAGAGGGAAACCATGGTCGGCCATGATAATCACGTAGGTGTTCTTGTACCATTCCTCGTTTTCGATCGAATGGAAGAATCGGGCGATTTGCCTGTCGGCGTAATTCATAGTCACGTTGATGCGTTCCTGCAACGGACGGTTCTTTTGTTCGTCGGTCATGCCGGCGGCAAAGTTGAACGGGTAGTGGTTCGAACGCGTCATGAGGGTGGCAAGGAAGGGCTTGCCTTCTTTAGAAAGAGTGTCGCGCACGTATTCAATCGCGTTGTCGATGAAGGTGGAATCGTCTTCGCGTTCGCGGTTGTAATGTTCGGTGGTGTACCACTTGGACATCCATACGCCCAGATTATCCCAGGCGGGGTCGGCGGCCGACATGTAATGCGTGCTGTAGCCGTTTTCAGTCAGGACTTGCACAAAGCTCGGGAGCGTTACGTGGGCAAGGTCTGTTGCCTGAGCCAAGCGAGAGTGATGCGGAATACCGATGTGCGTCGAAAGGACACCGCCTGTAGTCGGAACGCCGCTGGTATGCATGCGCATCCACACATGGGAATGGGCAGCGAGCGAATCCATGAAGGGCGTGGGCGAGGGCTGAATTTGCGGATTCATGTAGCCCGTATTGCGGCCGCGCTGCGATTCCATGAGCACCAGAATAAAGTTCGGTTGCATTGCGCGCTGGGCCTTGAGTTTTTCGCTGTTCAAGAGGCTTGCGCTCGGCACGCGGTAAAGCGGGAGCCCGTTGCCTTCCTTGGCGTCAGAGAATTCCCAATCGGAATCGCCTTCAATTTTCTGCCACAAGTTTTGGTAAGCGGCACGGTAATTGCCAAGGTCAGCATCCGTGAGCCCAACTGTTTTCTTGGCGACAAACAGGTCGTTATAAATCAGCGAAACAACTGGGCGGAGCTTTGTCATGCGGGCGTTACCAGTCCAGATAAAGTAAACGAACAGGTAAGAGGCTATGTAGAATATAAGCATCGCGATTGCGGATTTTTTCACGTAGAAGCCGTCGTCCGGGCGGTACCACTTGCAAAGCAATCTGTAAACGATGTAGGTCAGCGGGAGCATGAGCGCAAGCACCACGAACTGCAAGTACGGTACTGACAAATCGTTCGCCACATAATCGTAGAACACGATAATCGAAGACGTGTCCTTGTAAGTATCCACAAGTCCGAAAGTCAGGTGGCCGCCCAGGAATCGCTGGGTTTCGTTATCTAAAAGGGTCAGGAGCAAAATCGCGGTATGGAAAACGGCATAGAGTACTGTGGCGATTTTCACGACGATCGCTTTGGCTGTCGCCTTGGCGGCGGTAATTCGGTAAACGATGCCACCCAGAATCAGGAACACCACGAGGGCGTTCATAATCCACATGAAATCGATACACACGGCGTGGAAAATGAACCAGTCCGGCTTAGAGACAAACGGGAATCCGTAGGGGTTGCTGCGGAACAGGAGCAGTACGCGAAGCAGAATATGCGTGACCCAGGCCGCAAGCGAAATAAGAACCAGTTTCTGGAAGGGGGCAACGCTGGCCGCCACTTTCTTCAAAAAGCCGAGAATAGTAGGTTTCATGTGATTAAAATAGAAAATCAAATTATGTATATTTGGCCTATGATTCTTCAAAAGTGGGCGTTGATACCTTTATTGCTGATCGGTCTCGTTGTGACCGCTTGCGAAGAAATTGAAGAAGAAAAGCCCTGGCTGCAGGTAGAGCGCCCTGAAATGCTTTTTACCGACACCACCCTTATGGATAGCTACGACAAGGGTGTGCTGGCTTGGAAACTTAAAACCGCTTATTTGGAACGCTGGAGCGACAAAGAAGTCGTGTTTGTGCGCCCGGTGTTGGTGGATATTTACGATTCTCTCGGAGAACGTACTGCTTTCTTGCGTGCCGATTCCGGCCGTATGGATTTGAAGTTTACTTACGTGTATGCCTATGGCCATGTTTACGCCCTTACGCCTAAGGGAGCTTCGGTGCGTTCGGACTCCTTGATTTGGAACAAGGGTGACAACCTGGTGACGACTGAAAGCTACGTGCGCGTGGTGAGCGAAGAAGGTGACGTTTTGCAAGGCCGCGGCTTTGTAAGTGACGCCCACATGGACAACTGGCGCATTCTTTCGAACGTAACGGGTATTTTCCAAGATGCCGCCCGCCGCTTAAAAGAAGAAGACAAGTCCCAGGCAAAAGAAATTGAAACCCGCGACAGTGCTCAGGCGGCAAACCCGGCACCCGCCCCTGCTCCTGCACCTACTGCCAAGTCTGCCCCTAGTGCTGCTCCTGTATCAAGTTCCGCGACGCAATCTGCAGCAAAATCTGCAGAATCGGATTCCTTGAAGAAGGCTGCCGCAAAAGCAGCCACCAAAATGGAAATGGACTTGTTCAAAAAAATCAAGAACCGGAGTGAACGCGCCAAAGCAAAGCCGAGGGACGCCGAATGATTTTGCGTCTTTTACCTTTGTTGCTTGCCGCCCTGCTAGCGACAAGTGCTGCCGCGCAGACCTCGCCCTTGATCATGAAACATGCCGACAGCCTTGCTGTCGCCCGCAAGCGCGGAACGCTCTTGCTGCAAGGACGAGTGCACTTTATTCATGACAGCATCCAGTTCCGCACACAGCGCGCCTTCTGGAACAAGAACGACGAAAGCGTGCAATGTAGCGGCGGGTTCCTGTTCACGCACCCCTCGGGCTACATTAAGGCCGTAAACGGCTTCTATCGAAAGAAATCCGGAATTGCAACCGCCTCGAACGATGTGCATGCCGGCGACTCGGCAAATTCCTACTTATTTACGGGCGAATATCTGGAATACGACCGCGAAAACGAAATCCTCACCATGCCGCAAAAGCCCAAGCTTTACCAGTACGAAAAAATGAAGAGCGGCAAAATCGATACGGTGACGATTTCGGCCAAGCGTATCATTTACAACAAGAAGGATTCCTTCGCACAGGCTTTTGATTCGGTAAAGGTGACGCAGAACGACATGATCGTCACTTGCGATACGGGCTATTTTGACCGCAAGAACAACTGGCTTAGCATGAAGGGCCATCCGACTTGCGACATGAAGAATTACCACCTTACGGGCGATTCCATTTTCCTGGTGCTGGACTCTGCGGGCAAGTCGCTTCGTTCTGCACTCGTGATTCGCAATGCCCATGGCGTGCAGCAAGAAGAACCCAAGCGTAATGCCCCAGGCAGTGTGACCGAAGCTTTTGGCGACACCCTTTATGCGCAATTCAACAACGACAAAATCGAGCGCCTTTACGTGAACTTGAACGCTCGCGGATTCTTCTACGAAACCGACCTCAAGGATTACCGCAACCTAATGGATGGCGACCGCCTGGATCTGTATTTCCATCAAGGCAAAATGGACAAGGCCGTGGTTTCGGGCAAGGCGCAGAGCACGTATTTCTATGTGAAAAAGGACCGCTCCGTTTCGGGCAAGAACGAAGCCGCTGGTGATACCATTCACATTCTATTCGATGCTCAAAAGAATGCGGTCAAGTCGCTTAAACTCTTGGGCAGCGCAACCATGGCAAGCGGTCGTTACATCGACATGGAAAAAACGGAACGCCTCAAGAGAGAGGCCGAAGCTGCCAAGGCCAAGGCGGCAGATTCACTCAAGGTGCAGACTGGTGACAATCCGAAGCCAGAAAACATGAAAGCCAAAATGGATATGCTGCGAAAATTCCGCGAAAAGGCTGTCGCCCCACCGAAAGATTTGTAAATTGAGAGCGTATGAAGAATCTTGTTAGTACCATTCGTACAGAGCACCTGAGAAAGGTCTATGGCGGTCGCCAAGTGGTGAGCGACGTGTCCATTCGCGTGTCGCAGGGCGAAATCGTTGGACTCCTCGGCCCTAACGGTGCCGGCAAGACGACCTCGTTCTACATGATTGTGGGTATGGTACGCCCGGAATCGGGCCATATATTCCTCGACGACATCGAAATGACGGACAAGCCCATGTACAAGCGTGCTCGCCTTGGCATCGGTTACTTGCCGCAAGAAGCTTCAATCTTCCGCAAGCTCAGCGTCGAAGACAACATTATGGCCATTCTCGAAACGCAGAACATGAAGCGTTCTGAACGCAAGCGCCGTCTCGAAGAATTGCTTGAAGAATTTAAGATTACGCACATTCGCAAAACCAAGTCCATGAGCTGCTCGGGCGGTGAACGCCGCCGCTTGGAAATTGCGCGCGCTTTGGCGAGCGATCCGTCGTTCCTGTTGCTCGACGAACCGTTTGCAGGTATCGACCCGATTGCTGTGGCGGACATCCAGTCCATTATTTCGGGCCTTAAGGAACGCGGCATGGGCGTGCTCATTACCGACCATAACGTGCGCGAAACGCTTTCGATTACCGACCGCGCCTACATTATGTACAAGAGCCAAGTGTTGACCGAAGGCTCTTCGGAATATTTGGCGAACGACCCCGAAGCCCGTCGTATTTACTTGGGCGATAGCTTTAGCTTAGGTTAGGGGGCTTCGTGGATATTGGGATTCAACTTGGTACAAATCAGCGGCTGGAGCAAAATCTTTCGCCCCAGCTTAGGCAGTTTGTAACAATTCTGCAGAAGAATTCCCTAGAGCTCGATACCGCGATTAAAGAAGAACTTGAAACCAATCCGCTTCTGGAATTGGACGATGCCGCCCCGATGGAAGAACGCGAAGTCCACGAAGACGAACTTCCGGATTCTGGTGCCGAGCTGCGCGAAGCTAAAGATAATTTTGACGACTACGATTCTGGCGACTATTCTAGCCTCGAAGACAGTGCCATAGGCGACAGCAGCCTTTTGGACGGTAGCAACGATATCGATTACGAACAGTACTTGAAAGACGGCTCCATGAACGAAGACGCGCCTTTCAAGGATTTGAACGTGGGTAACGATTCCGATGACGAATGGGACCGCCCCATTAAGGATCATGGCAAAAGCCTGCAAGACCAGTTGCGCGACCAGCTTTCGCTTTGGTCGGGCACTCGCGAACAGTTGGAGCAGCTTGCGCAAAGCAATTGCTCCGAAAAGAAATTCCGTTCGCTGGTGGAATACCTGATCGACTCTCTCGACGAAAACGGATTCCTGCAAGAAGTTTCTGCCGAGGTGGCCCCGCTTCGTGCGTCCGAAGATCCCCTGATTAACGAAATTGAATCCATGCTCCGTAACGAAGTCCCGCTGGAAGAATGTTCCTTGCCGGTGCGCGAAGCGGTGCATGTATTGCAGGGCTTTAATCCGCGCGGCATTGGCGCCCGCAACCAGCGCGAATGCTTTTTGATTCAGGCTTACGCCCTCCCGAGTTTTCCGCCGCTTGGCATCAAGATTCTCGAAGAATGCTACGATGACTTGCTGGCGCTACGTTATGCTAAAATTGGAAAGGCCTTGGGCGTTTCGACCGAAGACGTGCAGCGTGCGGTCGCAAGCTTTGCAAAGCTTAACCCGCATCCGGGTTTCCAGCTTTCCAATTCCCGCGTGCAGACCATTGCCGCCGACCTCAAGGTGGTCGACAAGCATGGTCACATGGAAGTCGAATCCGTACGCTCTTCGATGCAAAAGCGCCTGCGCGTGAACCAGACCTACAAGGCTATTCTTGACGACAAGGGAGCCTCCAAGTCCGACAAGGAATACGTGCGCACGCACCTCTTTAAGGCGGTCGAATTTATCAAGGCGCTTGACAACCGCTACACGACCATGGAACTGGTGATGCGGGCCATTTTCAAGCGCCAAAAGGATTTCTTTAAGAAGGGCCCGGCATTCTTGAAGCCCATGGTGCAGCAAGACATTGCCGACGATATCAAACGTGACGTAAGTACCGTGAACCGCTCGGTCAACGGCAAGTATGTCGACACGCCCTACGGCATTTTCGAACTCAAGCAGTTCTTTACCTCAGGCGTCAAGCAAGATTCCTCGCCCGATGGCGAAGAACTCAGCTCGGCAACCATCTTGGATGCCATCAAGAAGCTCGTGGAAGAAGAAGACAAGAAAAAGCCTCTTTCGGACCAGGCGATTGCAGACAAACTGATGGAACAGGGAATCAAGGTTGCCCGCCGTACGGTGGCAAAATACCGCGAAGAAGAACTGCATTTGCTGCCCGCCAGCAAGCGAAAAAAGCTCATTTAGGCCGTTTTTCGCCCAAAAAGGCGGCTTTTTTAGCAATTATTCCAATTTGGAATAAATTTTTTTGAAAATTTTTGAAAAACCCTTTGTTTTTGAACAAAAAAAGATGTATATACTCTAGACGTGGGGGAAAACTCCACAAATAAAATAAGAACCCTTTTTAAGGAGGTTAATATTATGGATATTCAGTTCTCTGCTCGTCACTTTAATGCTTCTGCCGGACTCCAGGATCGTATTCAAGAAGAAATGGACAAATTAGCTCGATTCTATCCGAATATCACCAGTGCCTCCGTTATCCTTGACCACGAAGTTGAACATCAGCGCCATTGCGAAATTACTGTGAACATTACCGGCTCTCAGGTTGTTGCCTCCGCCGACGAAGAAAACATGGGCAAGGCTGTTGATGTCACTCTCGAACGCATCAAGGTGCAGCTCAAGAAGGCAAACGACAAGCAGAACGATCACCGTGCCCAGCCCGTTTCCGAAGTTGTATAACCGGTTGCAATCGTGGCTGAGTCTAGATTAAAAGACATAAAGATCCTGCACCGGGAACGTCTCCTGGTGCGGGACTTTTTTTTGCATTACGGCAGAGACCTGCAAATGGCCTGCCATTCTCCGGAATCTGCTATGGACGCCCCTATTGCCGAAAGCGGTATTCACCGCCCGGGCCTTGCCATGGCAGGTTACACCAAGGTTTACAGTTCGCAGCAGATTCAGGTAGTCGGGCACACGGAATGGAACTACTTGGAATCGATTGGCCCCGAAGGCCGTGCGAAAGTCTTTGAGAATTTGTCTGTATTCAAGGCCCCGATGTGGGTGGTGACGCATTCGCAGATGCCGCACCCCGAACTCAAGGCCATGTGTGACCGCTTGAACATCCCGCTGTTCTCGACCACGCTTCACACTTACGAATTCAACAAGATCGCCCAGCGTATCTTGGAAGAATTCTTTGCTCCGCATGCCATTATTCACGGTAGCTTGGTCGACGTCTACGGCGTCGGTATGCTCTATGTGGGCGACAGCAACGTGGGTAAGTCCGAATGCGTGCTTGACCTCGTGGAAAGCGGACACCGCATGGTGGCCGATGACGTTGTCCATATCAGTAATGTGGGCCGCGCCATTATCGGACGTCCGGACCCCTTGATCAAGCACCACATGGAAATCCGCGGCGTGGGCATCCTCGATATCCGCTCCATGTTCGGTATCCATGCTATTCGCAAGGTGAAGAAGATCGAAACCATCGTCGAGTTGCAACAATGGCAGCGCGACGGCGGTTACGACCGTACCGGGCTCAACGAGCAGGAAGAAGAGGTCATGGGGGTCAAAATCCCCAAAGTCGTGATTCCTGTGGCTCCTGGTAAGAACCTGACCGTGATTTCCGAGGTCATTGCCATGAATACCTTGATGAAATATAACGGTCAGAACGTGGCTCAGGACTTCAATGAGTCCCTAATGCAAAAGATTAAGGCCAAGGCCAAGGGCGAGTATGTCGATGATTTGTTAGATTTCGACAATCAGAATTGGTCTTACTATGAATAGAATTTCCAGACGTATCAAAGAGAACCTGTTTCCGTTTATTGTATTTGTCATCATTGTGGCATCTTGCAGTGCGGCATGGTTCTTCTTGCATCCGTCTAGCCCGTTCCATGAACGTTACACTTTCGTTGTGTCTTACGATGCAATCGGTACGCTTTCGCCGGGTAATCTTGTCAAAGTGCGCGGTATTCCGTGCGGCCAGATTACCAAGGTGGAACTGACCGATGACGCCGTCTATGTGACGCTTGAAGTCCTTGCGGAAACAATCATTCCCAAGAACTCCGAGTTCCGCCTGATTACGGCCGGCCTCATGGGCGAGCGCGAAATGTGCGTGCTTACGGGCGATTCTAAGGAACTTGTGCACCAGGGCGATACGCTGATCGGTCATTTTGATCAAGGCATGAGCGGCTTTGGCAAAAAGATTGGCGCTATCATGGCAGACCTTGCCGAACTGAAGGATTCGGCCCGCTCGGTCATGGATTCGCTTTCGAATGGCCAGGCCGGAGAACAGCTGGATCGCGTTTCTAGAAAGGCCAAGACGGTTGTCCGCAAGACCAAGGTGAACGTGAATAGCTGGAAAACTCAGGTCGATTCGCTCTTGGATGAATGCGACCACAGCCTGGGGAATGCCCAAGCTGCCTTGGAGGCTATCGCTCAAACTGGAGCCGCCAAGGTTCACGATCTTGGAAACTTGGTGGACCGCACCCGCAAACTGCTGGAAACGGTCAAGGCTCTCAAGGAACAGTCTGCCTCTGTTTTGGGCAAACTCACGCAAGACGACAATACCGCCGGTTTGATTATCAGTCAGGATTCCCCGTTCAACAAGGGACTGGATAAGCTGCTTCAGGACGTGGATGCCCTGCTGAATGACATCAAAAAGAGCGGTTTGGATATTAATATTGATATTTTCTAAAAAAAGTTTACCCTTTTTCCGAAAAAAAAGTTATTTATCACTTTATTGGTACAAACGAGTTTAATCGCAACCAAGGAGAAAACCATGGCTGAAAAGAAACCTGTAAAAATGAGCGATGCTGACCTCAAGTTTTTTGAGGATATGTTGATTGAAAAACGTAGGCAGATTGTTACGGCCCAGACCGATTTCGATAAGACCGAAACGTTCAAGAATCAGGCACAGGCGGGTGAAGGTGGCGAATCGAACAGTGCCGACCTGGCAACTGACTATAATGCTCTCGAAACGAACTTCTCCTTGGCTGCCCGCGAAGGCAAGTATCTGGTTTACCTCGAAGAAGCGCTCAAGCGCATCAAGAAGGGTACCTTCGGTATTTGCAAGGTTTGTGGCGAACTCATTCCCAAGGCCCGCTTGATTGCCGTGCCGACGGCTACCAAGTGCGTGAACTGCAAGGAAGAAACCAAGCGCAAGGAAAAGGAAGACAGCCGTCTTGAAATGGCTCGTATGCTTGCCGAAGCCCAGCGCCGTGAAATGCAGAAGCGCGCTGCCGGTAAGTAGCCTTCTGTTGAATTTAAAAGAAGCGCCTCGCATAACGCGGGGCGCTTTTTAATTTTGCTGTTTGCTGCCGTTAACCCTTGGCGAGCAGTTCCATGAGCTCGTTGTCGAGGCGGTCCGGATTGTTGTACTGCTCGAGGCTGTTGTGGAGCGATTCGCCCTTCGACACAATGCCGAAGTCGAGGTTCTTGTAGTTCCAGTAGCTGTAGCCTACGTCGGCGTCGCGCAAGATTTCCATGAAGTCGTGCATCCAGGCGAGTTGGTACTTTCTCGGCACCTGTACGTACACACCGAATTCGTTGCAGGCGACGGGCAGGTCGTACTTTGCGCGGAAGTCGAGGGCGTTCTGAATGCTTTCTTGCAGACGGGCCTTGTCCCACTTACCGAATTCCACGTTGAGGCGGGTGGTGGCACCGGCCTCGGGAGCGGCGTAGTCGCCTGGCCACGGGCGTTCAATCTTGAAGAACGGGTCGTTGATCCAGGCGGCACCCTGGTGCGTAAAGGTCACCGGGGTGTAGGTATGAAAGCTGTAGATGGCGTTGTCGTCGTCCATCGGGGTCAGGTACTTGAATTCGTGGGCGCTGTTCCACTTGTTGCTGCCGACCACGATCGTGTTCTTGGGAGCGTGCTTGCGGATTGCCCAGAAAATTTCGTCTTTTACTTTGTCCCAAACCAGGGAGTCGGCCGCAGCGGGCTCGTTCAGGAGCTCCATCATCACGCGGGACTCGCCGCTGTAACGTTCGGCCATAAACGACCAGACCTTGGCGGTATCCTTGCGGGCATCGGCACTTACAAAGAATGGCTGCTCCTGGTAAGAGCCGAGGTGAAAGTCGTGGCCCGGGCACTTGTGCAGGTCAAGAATCACGTACAGGTCATTTGCCAGAATGTCCTTGATGGCCTTGTCCAGCAGAGCGAAAACTTCTTCTTTAGGCTTGATCGTTCCTTCGTCGAACAAGTTGAAGTAGTCCACCGGCAGGCGCACGTGGTTGAACCCCGCACCGCGGATGCGCTTGAAATCCGCGTCGCCGAGGAATGTCTTGATGTGTTCAATGATCCCGGGAAACCCTACGGGATCTTTTTCCTGGATGCAGTCTACCTGACTGAACCATCCACCCAAATTCACTCCCCGCAGTCTTTCATTGATCATTGTATCATCCCTGTGTGCGAAAAGGCTGAATTGCCTTACTCGTTAACAATTGTCAGGTCTTCTTCGGCGATGTTCAAGCTCATGATCACTTCCATGTCATCCGGAAGATCCTTGAAATCAACAACCAGGCCGACCTTCTTCGATTCGTCCTTCTGCTTTTCGAACAGGACGACATCAAAAATCTTCATTCTTACCACCGCCTCTTGTGTGACGGGGATTTCTACAGTCATGCCCTTGCTAATTGGGCCTTCAACAATCTTGCCCTTGAACACCAGAGACGTCTGGTCGTCGCCGAGCGATGTCTTCTTTACATGAAATACAGCCATTATACCTTAGCCATTATCGGTTATTCATCTGTTATTTGAATTTTGACCCTGTTGCAGGTCGTGGCGAAAAATTAACTTTTTTACATGGCTTTACGAGTTGGACGAATCCCATTTTTGGTCTGTGCGCCGTTTTTTCATGACTTCCTTGGTCGAGAGTCTGAATTTAGTGATGTTGAATTTGTGGACGGAGTGCCGAGCGTGCATTGCGCGGGACTGAAAAACGGTTCTATCCATTTGTCGCCGGCGTCGTCGATTACGTTTGCGCAGCAGCCTGGAGACTTTGTGCTTGCGCCCGACATTTGCACGTCCTGTTCTTTTGAAGTGCGTTCCGTAAAGCTGTTTTCCAAGGTGCCTATCGAAGAACTTTCGCGCAAGTCGGTGTGCCTTACGGCGCAGAGCATGACCTCTATCAACCTGCTCAAAATCTTGCTGCAGGAACGGTTCGGACTTTCGCCCGAATACAAGGCCGGGCCTTACGCCGCAAGCGATGACGCGTGCTTGCTGATTGGCGACCAAGCGCTCGAAGAAAACGAACGCCACCGCTTTGCCTACGATTACGACTTGGGTACGCTTTGGCAGGATTGGCAACACGTACCGTTTGTCTTTGGCGCCTGGATTATTGCAAAGAGCGCTCTTGAACCTGGTTTAGAACAAACTTTAAACCGTTACCTGCAGGCGACTCGCGAAAGCATTGAACGGTTCCGCGAGAACCCTTCAAAATGCCTTGACCGCTGGCTTGCCCGGTACCCCGTCGATTTGCCGCGAGCGGTCGTAGAAAACTACTATTCGTCCATCGATTACCGTTTTACCGATGAACGCAAACGCTCGCTTTCGCTGTTTTTTGAGCATGCTGCTGCCTTGAGGCTTATCAAACGGGCGCCTACCCTAGAATTTTTATAGACAATCTCAAAAAACAATATTAATTTAAGGGAATCCCAAGGTTGTTTAATGGGAGGTTGTTCTATGGTTGAAGAAAAAATTCTTGTTGTTGACGACAATGAAGAAATCCTGGACAAGACCAAGGATCTCTTGCAACGTGTCGGCTATAGCGTTGAATGCTGCAATTCCGGAAAAGACGCTCTTGATTACTTGAGTGAAAACAAGGTGGACTTGGTGCTGCTTGACATCAATATGCCGAAGATGAACGGCTTTGATGTCTGCTTGCGCATTCGTCAGCGCCATGCTCTCGATGACCTTCCGGTAATCTTCCTTACGAACCGCGAAGATTCCGATAGCGTGACCAAGGGTTTCCAGGCGGGGGCATCGGACTTTGTGAGCAAGAGTGCCATTGCCGAAATCCTGCTTGCCCGTGTGAACGTGCATATTCGCTTGGCCCGTTCGCTCCGTAACCTCCGCGACATTTCTTTGACCGACGACATGACGGGCTGCTTCAATCGCCGTCATGGCATGTTCTCGCTGCGTGAATGGTTCTCGCGCTCTAAGCGCTATGGCACGCAGTTCGCTATCATTTATTTTGACTTGAACGGTCTGAAGTTCACCAACGACCAGTACGGCCATCAGGCCGGTGACTTGCTGTTGCGTTCGGTGGCGACCGCTGTTAAAGACATCTTGCGCGAAACTGACCAGCTCTTTAGAATGGGCGGCGACGAATTCATGGTCATTTGCCCCGAAACCGATGTGAAGGGCGCGTTCGTTTGTGCTGAACGTATGGAAAAGATCGTGTCTGAAATCAAGATTGTTGACAAGCAGGCTTCTTTTGCCTACGGTGTCGCGCATTCCAGCGAAGACTACAAGGAAGTCGATGACATGCTGCACAGCGCCGACGTTTCCATGTACAAGATGAAGCAGGAAATGCGAAAGTAAAAATGTCATGCCCGACTTGTTCGGGCTTTTCCTTCTGAAAAAGGTCCCGCTTAAGGCGGGCCTTTTCTGTATAAAGTAATCCATCTGCCAGGGGGATGTTCTTTGGTCTGCTATGGAAGAAAGAATGTGCTGAAGAAGAAAAAGTGCTACCAGGTGAATGTTTCAAAACCTTTACGAACGAAGCGTCCGTGACAAAGAAACGTTTGCGAACAACGGGAGAATTTGTATACAAATTCTGAAAAAAGAGTGACGTGAATAAATTTTTACATACAGCTTTACGCAATCCGTTTTTTCGCAGATTCTTTTAAATAAAGGGGTGAAAGGACTTTAGTATGCGCTAAAAATTGCGGATAGTAAATTTTTACAAACTACATTCATTTATTAATAAAATATTATTTTATATTGACAATTTAGATAAATTAAGCAAAAAAGTGTGATTTATGAGCGAAAATAAAAACCCTTCGAACGAAAGCTCCACTCAGGACCCTCCTTCTGTAACCTACTTCATTGAAAAACTGGCGACGGTTCTTTCGCGAGTTAAAGACTGTATCTTACAAGATATATTAGATGAGTTTATAAAAGAAGGTGCCTCCTGGGAAGATTTCCAGAAGGAATTGCAACAGGCTCAGCAGAACAGCTTAAGTGAAAATCTTAAAGATTTTAAGGTCTTTGTTGACAAAATCGTAAAAAAACTCGGCTATGACATTGAAGCTGCTGAGACGGAATGTGGCGAACTTTACGAAGTGCTTGAGCAGCTAGTTGTATCTGGCGAAAAGTTGGGTGTTGCTGTAAAAAAACTTTTTAAGGAATACGAAGACAAAGATCCTCAAGAGGTTGTTGAAAAACTTATATCGGGGTTCAATCTCAAAGTAAATGAAGATAAAGCCGGTGAAAATTCTACGCTTGTCACTTTGTCTGATGTAAAAAATAGCTTCAGTTCTCTTGGTAACCTCTGTGATGAAGCTAAAAAATTGGGCGATAGCGACACCATATTAATCGGAACCGACAAGTTTAATATAAGCTTGGCTGCTGAGGGTGATTATGGCAAAATTGTGCCCATTCTCAACATAATTCAAGAACTTCTTGATCTTATCAAGAAGTTCTCGGATATTGAATGGGGAAAAATAAAGGATGAGCTCAAGGGCGTTGGCGACTTTATATACGATTCGTGTTTTACAGAGGAATTTGGCAAGCGAATCTTGGATTACATCCTTATCCTCGTTTTGAAAAACGCCAAGGATGTTTTCAAGGAAGACCTTAATGCCCTTTTAGATGGGCTCAAGAAGTGTAAAGATGAAGCTGGCAGAGCCCTTAAAGAAACTTTGAATGACCCTAAATATGGGTTTGTTAAAGATGCTGTTGATTTTTTTGCCAAGTTCAGTAACAAAAAGGATGGCGATGTAATTCTGGACTTGTTAGACAAAATTCTTGGTCTGAAAGATGAAATAGACAATCTTAAATCTAAAGTAGCAACAGAACTACAAGATGCTCTAAATAAAGCCAAAGATGAAATTGATGCCGCGCAAAAAGCAATAGGGGACGAGGTAAAAGAGCTCGCAGAAACAGCTGAAAAATCTCCGACTGGTGCGGTTGAAGGTGCTGAAGGAGCTCTCGAAAATCTCGGAGAAACTGCTGGTGATTCCGTTTCTAAGATTGGCGGAATCGCTGAAGATGCGGTGTCAAATATTGCCGACAAGTTAGAGGAAACCGGTTCTCAAATTAAGGATAATATTGAGCAAAAAATAAAAGAGGCTCAAGATCGAATCAAAAAAGAAATTGAAGACCGTATTAAGGAAGAAGTCTCTCGTCGTGTGCAGGCGGCCATTAAGGTTGCCGAAGAAGAGATCAATAAGCTCGTTAAGGAAGCGTTCCCTCAATACGATTCCCTTGCAAGAATATTCCACAAGGTTTATGCCGTATTGGAATTTACCGGCATAATCGGTAAGGAAAAGGTCAAGCTTGAGACCTATATTCCTAAGCAGGTAGACGATAATGATGGCGGCGTTTTGGATCCCATCAAGTCAATAGAAATTCCCGCTTTCCACTGGGAATTCTTGACGAAAATATTTACAAACCCCAAGGAATATTTAGACGAAAACTTCCCGTTGAATAATTGCGACGATGTCGAAAATCTGATTGTCAAGGTTTCCGATTTGTTGGGCGCTTTCGGTTGCGATATTCCCAAGATAAGTTCTATTAAGGATTTCTTATGGGAATTGGTTGCTCGCGTTGAAGCGGAAATTAAGAAAAGTACCGCTCCTGAATTAAAGGAATTTGTTGAAAAATTGAAAGCATTCAAGGCTTATCTTTATACAGCCTTGATTACGTTGGAAGAAATTGTTGCTGAAACAAAGAATCAACTGATGAGCGCTTTTGAACAAGGTGCAAATGACGCGGAAAGCCTTGTTAAAAAGCTAGAAACTCGTGCAATAGCTGAGTTGAACGCTCTCGATAATGATGCTAGGAATGCAATCGGTGCTTTTGCTGAGGAATTGAATTTTGCATCAATAGATAAAGATCACCCTTTGTACAAGATCTTTGTTGAAACCTTGGGTGATGCTGCATATGAGGAAATTTCGACATCCTTTAAAGACGTTAAACTGAGTAAACCCGGAATCCTTGAAAAATGCAAAAAAAGTGCCAATGATTCTGCCAAAAAACTCAGTAAGGAAGTAAATGATTTAGTAACGAAAATCAATACCTTCCTTGATCCTAATGAGTGGGAAAAAAGTTTTAATGATACAGTAAAAAAGCTGAAGACAGAATTTGAAGCTCAGACAGCAGGGATTCCTAAGAATAAAAAAGATGTTGAAAAAGCGGTTGTCGATTCCATTGATGATTTGTTAAGTGGAAATACTCCGAAAAATCCATTTGATGGGATTGATTTTTCCAAGTATTACGATATTGTCGCGAATGCCATTGAAGAACGACTTCCGAAAGATTTAGATAAGGAATTTGAAGATGTCGGCAATGCTTTAAATGAGGCAATAAATGGTTTAACTGAAGCCATCTGTAGGGATGCCGAAAATCTGAAAGATAATGCTGATCAAAATGTTGACGAAATTGTCAAATATTCAGAAGGCTTCCCACAACTTGCTTGCAATATTCTAAATACATGGCTTGAAAAGGTTAAAGAAAAATTCTATGAAATCATTATCAAGCCGATAATCTCTCAAGTTCGTAAAGCAGTAAAGGCTTGGTTCAATGAAATTCTTAGCGTAGTTCTTAAAGAAGTCAAAAAGTCTTTGGCAGATTTGCTCAAAGATCCAAAGATCAAGGACTTTGTAGACACGCTAGAGAAGATTTTTGGCGATGCAAATAAAGCCATTGAAAAAATAACCAATACGATTTCTGAAATTCAGGGAATAGTTGATGAAGCTAAAGGCTTGATCGATGATGCCAAAAAGGTTGACACTTGGAAGAGCGGCTTCCTGTTTGCGGTAAAGGTGATCAATGCCATTCCTGAAGACGTCAGAAATATGCTTCTTGAAGCCTGCAATTTCCCGAAGCTGCCAAAGTGTTTGGAAAATATCAGTCTGCCTGACTACAAGTTTGATGCAGCGAATAGACTCTTGATTGTGAACTTGTGGACTAAAGAAACAGCGGGTGGCAGAAAGAATGCTTCTGGAACGGCCGAAATTTGTCTACAACTTGCGTTGTTTGTGGGTGAAAAAGACGTTGGCGGTTCGAAACATGATGGTCTTTACATTGTGCCCATTGTGACGGGTTCTTTCGGCGCCAAGATTGATGTTGGAAAGAATCATATATTTGAATTTGGTGGAGAAGCGTCGTTAAATAAAGATAGCGGCCCGGAAAAGGAAAAATTGGATGGAACGACATCTATTTTTATTGATGTTGATGAATCCATCGGAAATAACCCAGTTAGTGTAACTGGTAATAAGGAATCTGTTAGCGCAAAAGCTTCCTTAAAGTTTGGAAGGAAAGAAGGCGCGGATGAATTAAGTTTTTTTGATACAGATATTGCTTCCTTGTCAATAAAAAATTACTCTGTAGGGACGTCTGTTTACTACAACAAGGAAAATTCAGGCAAGGGCTTTGACTTTGAAGTAAATGGTTTATTAGATACTTTAGTCCTTACATTGAAGCTTCGTAATCAAAATGATTTCTTCAAGAAGATTCTCAGTGATGATATTGCCATTAAGTTAAGCAAACTTGACGTTGGCTATTCCTTAAATAAAGGTTTCAACATTGATGGGGGACTCTATGTCAAGATACCCATCAACAGTGATATTGACTTGAAATTTGTCAAGTTCAATAACATTGGCTTGGAAATTGGCGGCGAAAAGGGGAATCTCATTGCCAACCTGTTGACGACCTTTGTTGTGGACCTGGAAGGAGTCGTTATCACCTTCCCAGAAATGGGTCTTGGCATTAAATGCAATGTATTGGATTCCGATTTCAAGCCCGGTTCCTTCAAAATATCCCCGAAGTTCAAGTTCCCCAGTGGCCTTGGCATTTCTATCGACGTAGAGGCTGTTAAGGGTTCCGGGTTTGTGGATTGGAACGAAGAAAAGGGCCGCTTCTTTGGACAAGTGGAATTGACCATTCTTGACAAGTGCGGAGCCAGCGGAAGAATCCTGTTTACCACGGGCAAGAACAATTCGCCGTACTCCTTTAGCGGTGCTCTCAGCGTATTCTTTACCCCAGGCATACAATTGGGCATGGGATTCTCGTTAACGGCTATTGGTGGCTCCCTTGGCGTAAACAGAGGCTTGAACATTGATAAGCTGCGTGATGCTGTATACGACGGCACGCTCACTTCTGTTTTGCTGACCAAGAATATTGACAAGGATATTGAAAAGATCCTTGCAAATATCGATAGTTACTATCCAATTCATGAAGGGCAAATGTATTTTGGCCTCTTGGGGCAGATTACCTGGGGCGAAATCCTTAAAGCGGACCTTGGCCTGTTTATTCAGGCTCCGAGCCCCGTTGCCATTATTATTGCCGGTAATGTGGGTGTAAAAATCGAAAATGAAAGCGCCAAAAAATTAATTGCCATTAATGCAAGCTTTATGGGTGGCTATCAGGCCGATAAGGGTATTTTCTTTGACGCCCACCTTTATGATTCCCATATTGTAGGAATTGATCTTTATGGCGATGTAGCCATGCGTATTTACTGGGCAGGCAGCACTAAGGGATTTATATTATCTGCCGGTGGTTTCCATCCGCAGTACAAACCTGAAAGTGGCTTCAATCTTCCAGAAATGAAGCGCATGGGGATGAAACTGGATTATGACATTTTGAAAATGTCATTGGAAGCGTACTTTGCGATAACTTCGAATACGGTTCAGTTCGGCACTGACCTTCAGATGAAAATCGGTTGGGATAAGTTTGGAATCTCTGGATATGCAGGGTTCAATGCGCTGTTCCAATTCCATCCCTTCAAGTTCGTTGTGGATATGTCCGCAGGCCTTGCTGTCAAGGTGGGTAGTTGTACCATTTGCTCCATTAGTTTGTACTTTGAACTTGGTGGTCCTGCTCAATGGCATGCCAAGGGCACTGCCAGCTTCTGGATTTTGTTCATTGAAGTTAAGGTGTCCTTTAATCTTACTTGGGGCAAAAAACAGGTTGAGGATAACCGCAGCCGAATCGATGTGTTGCCGCTTTATACCAACGCCTTCAACGACAGGAACAATTGGAGATTTATTTCCTCAGATCTTGTCGACAACATGGTCACCTTGGTGAAATTTGACAAGAACGAATTTGTGTTGCAGCCATCTGAAAGTATTATGTTCAACCAGTCTGCCGTTCCGTTCTACAAAAAAATGGAATGCTATGGTGAAGACGTTGTAAATGATTACAACTGCTTGACTATTAAAGATATTTTAATAGGTGATACCTCCATCAAAAATTACAAACTTGAGGAAGAGTATTTTGCACCAAGTCTGATTAAGAAGTTGAGCGAAAAAGAAAAGCTTAGTTCTAAGTCATACGAAAAGATGCTTTCGGGTTTCCAGATACAAACGGATCTTGGAGCAACCAATGTAAAGCCCATAGAGCAATATTGCAACTATGATGAACAGGTTTATACAAACGGATGCAGTGAAAAAGAATGGAATGCGTACGTGAACAAATGTAAAGGAAATGGGGATAAGATGGGAAATAACGTGTCAGGGGGCCAAACTGGCTCCAAGCGCTTAAGTCAGTCTAAACTCTCTTCAAGAAGGTCACGTACAGGCTTTGAAAGAAGCGTTAAGCAAATGGATCAGGCGTTGACTAAATCCTCAAAAATTTCCCAGTTGATCAACAAACTTTAATTTTGGCATAAAAAATATGAGCGACATTATTCAAAGAAAAGAAACTTCTGAAGAAAAAAAACGTATTGCGGCTCTTTTGCGCCAAAATATAAGCGAATTAGATTTTTCTGTACGAACCCAAAACTGCCTCAAAGGCGCGAATATAACGACAGTTGGCTCTCTTGTACAGTTTCAAGAAAGTGACTTGCTCCAAGTTAGAAACATGGGGAAAAAATCGCTGTCTGAAATAGATGAAAAAATAAAGTCTATGGGACTGTCCCTTGGGATGAATGTAGAATCATATTTGCCAGAATATCTTTTCCCATTTGTCAGAAAGGGAATCAGTCAAGAAATCAAGCAAAAGGACTTGCTTGGGGAATCCGCTGGCGACGAGCCCCTGTATCGTGAACGCGCGTCAATAGAAATTACCGCTAAAATTGCAGCCGGTATATCGGAAAACGATATAGATCCTCAAAAAAAAGAGGAAGAAAAAAAATTCCAAGAAAATGGAACGGTTATTTCAGAAATAAAGCCCATTAAAATTGTCGGTCCGGGAGACGTTTTGTCCATAAATAGCAATGCTGTTATGAATGTCTCGCCGGCGAACGGAGATGAAGGCTTTTCTCGGGATTATTACCCCTATATTGAATTTTGGGATCCGGATTTCGCTTGGCGTTATACCCCTGCTGCTGCTAAAGATGAAAAACTTCGTCCTTGGATAGCTCTAGTTACATGCGAAACGTCCAAATGTGATATTCAAAAAAATACAAGTGGACAGGATCTTGTTACCTTCAAAATTAGTGGTGATAGCGAATATAAGGCGATATTCCCATCCAAAAAAGAGATTTGGAAAGCGGCTCACGCGCAAGGGCAATGCAGCGAAAATGCAGATTTTTGCCGCATTCTAGGAATAAGGCGTGAGGGTATAAGCCTAAGTGAAAAAACGGACTACACTGCATTTCTCATTCCCGTTTTTGAAGTTGGACGCCTTCGCGGAATTGGCTGTTCTGAAGATAAACTTAAGGATGTCATTGCGCAGTCTGCAGCATGGGAAGATGATTTAGAAAGTCAAACACAACAACATGATATGCCGTTGTGTTTCCCGGTATATTATTCTTGGTCCTTTAAAACAGGTACGTATAGTTTTGATACTCTTGTTGAAAACCTGCAAATATGTCAGGCCCCCCAAAGCGGAATCGATGTTAGTGTAACATCTCTCGGGCAGGGATTTAATTACGAGAGTCTTAAAAAGGCTCCCCGAAAACAAACGATTTTAATGCCTGCCGCAACAAAAGCGCCTGCTCAACAGTCCGAAGCAGTCTTCCCGAATCCTAAAAAAGAAGACGAAGAAGAACTTTTCAAGTCATTAAAAAATTTACTTAGTTTGAGCCCCGTCTTTTCAGAAAATGAACAACTCCGAAACGAACGTGGAAATAAAAATCTTGTTCAGAATGACGACGATCCTTGGGTTGTTCCTCCTATATACGGTGGAAAGCACAGTATGGCGCGGTCGTTTGATTGCGAGGATACTCCAGAATGGGTTCGCCAAGTCAACTTGGATCTCCATTATAGGGCTGTTGCGGGCCTCGGTAAAAAGACCATCCAAAAGTATCAAGAAGAATTTGTCAACCGAGCCTGGAAACAGGTGGAGGCTGTTCAAGCCCTGAACAGGGCGTTGTACCAAAGGATTCTAAGCATTAAAGTTAATGCTTCTGTCAAGGGGATGAACTATGAATGGATGAATCGAAAGAGCGGTGATGGACAAGAATACGATGAAAATGCGTTTATTGCCGGTTTTATGCAGCATTTGCCCATGATGCAGAATACGGGTTCGACAAATACAGGAAAGTCTTTAAGCAATATTTTGAAAGATAAAGGGATCCCGGCATCATTTGCTTCGGCAACATTCCAACGAGTTACGGACCGATTGGCACAAAAGTTCAAAAATTTGAACTTGACGACAATGATGGAGAACATTGCTGCAAAACAAATTTTCAAAGACGAACGGCTGCCGTTCCAAGATCGTCCATCAATTGAACAGTTGGGAAAATTGGTTGACGAAATTTATCCTGGAGCAGTCGCTCATATTATTAGAACGACAATAGGTGGTTTCGTTTCTTTCAAAGAGAAAATGAATTATGTCACTATAAAGTCGAATGAGGAATTTTTATCATTATTTTCAAAATATTGCTTCGCTTTAAAGCCTTTAAACATTGTAAAAGGATACATTGATGTAAATCAATTGGCGAATTATGCCATTCCTTTTTATCACTTAACAAATTATCGCGACCATATAAGAGGCTGTGCAAATAATAATGATTTATATCAAAAAATTCGTGCATTCTTAGATAATCATTTTGACGAACTTCCTTGTTTTGGTAGTACAGACGGATCAAAACCAAGTCTTACGATAAGTGAAAATAGGGCGACAGGATACACCAATCAAAAGCCTGATGATTCTATGGACTCTATTGTAAATAAGAGCGTCCTCAATGTTATTGGACTGCAGGATGCTTGTTATACAAGATTCTTTGGAAATGCCAAGCCTATAACAAAAATAAATACGGAGTCTGCGTCCACAAGCGTATATTTTATTTCTGTAAAAAAGATGTATGAACTTAGGAAAACGGACAATTCGTTGAAAGAGGCCGTTAAATATTACACCAATTTTATATATGACCAAGCATATAGCTCTTACGATTACGGAACTGCCAAAGGTTACCATATATATAATAATATTACAGACCTTGACACTCTCATAAGTGACTCTTATGTTGAATGGTTCACTACGAAATTGTCAAATAGACATGTAAATATGTATTCGTCTGAAGAGGACCTTTTCAGACACACTAAAGATGTAAGCGGTTGCTACCATTACGCATATTACCAAGGTGTAAATGCTGAAATAAAAGATTCTCTAGATGAATTTGATTCCGCAACGCATGACCTTTACCTTTCTTATAGAAGTAGAATAAAAGATTATCTTTTAACAACTCCTGATTTTATATCAGTTGATGTGAAAAAACTTGATGAAAATAAATACGTACAAACGTTTAATACTCCATACGATTACGCCGCTTTCCTGCAGAGTTCTGAAGATGTAAAAGACAACAAGTTGATTCAGTTGTTAAAAGAAATGAAACAGTCTGTTGCGGATATAAAAAATAATTTCAAGACATCGCAAAAAGAAAACGAAAAATCACAAACAACTTCAGTACGTGAAATTAATAAGTTCAAAGATGACGTTCTTGATGATAGAGCGTACAGGCGTATTGTAGAAGTTGCAACCGATTATTACACAGAATTCATTTCAGATGAGAAAAAGCAAGATAATTACATAGAAGACCTACTTCAGTCAAGATACCCCATTATGGCGTATCCCATATTCCCTGAACCAGTTTACTATTACCTCAATAATGCTTCTGATAAATTCATAATTCCTTCTGCCAAAGACATTCCAAACAATAGCGTCACGATGTTTGAAAATAACGCTGCGTTTGTGGAAGCCTACTTATGCGGCATGAACACTGAAATGGGACGTGAACTGTTGTGGCGTGAATACCCAACGGATCAACGAGGCTCCTACTTTAAGAAGTTCTGGGATTCCGAAACCGACATAGAATCTATTCGCAATGATGAATTCTTTGACGTGAAATCTTTGCACACATGGAAGGGAAAACTTGGAGATAATCATTGTGAGGGAAAAGATAATTTGCTGATGTTCGCTATTAAAAGTGATCTTGTAAAACTTTATCCTAACACGGAAATTTATCTTCACAAAGCTAAAGCAACAATAAAAAATGGATTGGTTTCATTTGATTTTGCGCCGAGAAATGAAAAGGATGTAATATTAAAGCCTGTTTCAGAAGCGTATCTGAATGACATTTTTATTGTTGGCTTCAAGATTTCTCTAATAGAAGCATTAGGTGCTCCTAATGGATCAAATCAGGGGTATCTGCTGACCTTTAAGCAAGCGGTTGAAGATCTTGCTTTCAAGGACGTGGAAAATAAAGAGATGAAAATCAATGATTCATCTGCGGGATATGCTAATTCCCACATTG
This sequence comes from uncultured Fibrobacter sp., assembly GCF_900316465.1. Taxonomy (NCBI): domain Bacteria; kingdom Pseudomonadati; phylum Fibrobacterota; class Fibrobacteria; order Fibrobacterales; family Fibrobacteraceae; genus Fibrobacter; species uncultured Fibrobacter sp. The sequence goes on from NZ_ONDD01000009.1 coordinate 43,563, forward strand.
ATACGCCATCAATTATCGGCAGACACATTTTAACCTTCCTAAAAGGGAACTAATTACAATGATTGCATCGACAAAATCTACCAATAATCAAGTTGTCCCCAAAAAAGTTATACTAGACAATATTCTTAATGCAACTAGTGCTCAGCGTCCTTTCATGCTGTTCCCTTTACGGTTGGAAACTCATTTTCGTAAGGTGAAGAATCAAAAACAGCTGTGTGTGAGAGTGATTCCAGATGAAATCATGCTGGATTACCATACTGAAAAGTTGACAAAAGAAGAAATTGAAGATGGTAAGTTCTTTTGGATGCAATGGTACATTGCCAGTGGTAGTGATGTAAGGGAATTTGAAGCGTGGGAGGTCCTTTGCAAAAAGTATCCCGTGTATCGTGCAGCTTGGATATGCCGTTGCTTAAGACCAGCGTATATTGACGATTATAGGCCTGGGAAAAAGTTTTTTTATCGTCGTCCTTTCCATAAGCTGGACGTTATTGAAGAAAATTGTCAAAAGATTTATGATTATGTAGCGAAGATTTCTCTTTATCTTAGTGAAGAGCAAAAAACAACAAGTGAAGATGACGAAAATGATGGAAATATACCTGCGGAAGAAAAAACGCCTGCGACAGGTGAATATTTGATAGAATTCCATATTCGTACAAAATTGACTGAAATTCAAAGGATGCTTTTCGAAATAGAATCAGCTATTTCTAGTTGCAAATACCTTGTTGATTATCTGTACGATAATGTTAACAGTACGGTAGCTTATTTGGCTAGAACATTGGATTCCTATATCCTTTTTTACGAAAGATTCCCAAAAGCAATTGGTAATAATGTTCGTCGATTGGAATTGTGGGATGTTGATTTTACTGTTCTGCAATCACTGCGCAAAGACGTAGACAATTTTATGAAGACCATGAAAGAGAATAGAATGTCTCTTGATGATATGGTGAAAGCATATCTTAAAGATGATTCTCTTTTCAATTTTAATAAAATTAACGAAACCACAAAAATTGATATTCCCGTATCAAACATTCTTCCAAAGAATTTCTTTTTCATAGGTGAAGTGGCCAATGCAAACAAGGATAAGATATATGCCTGCTCTAACGATATCCCGTCTGATTTGCAAATGGGTATAGATCCTAATGAAACCGAAGTGGATGAAAATGGCCAAAAAGTTTCGCCGTTCCAAATAAACCTTACTACGGGCGACATGGAAATTAAGGGGGGGGCGAAATGGATGACGGATTATGACGAAGCTGAAAAGTGTGGCATGGCCATAACCGTTCCCATAGCAAATAATGTGAATGAGTTCAATTATATCTATGTCTTGGGAATAAATGATTTTTCCGAAATTGAAAGCTATGAAAGGCTCACGAATCTGTTTAATGGGCACAACTATACATCGTCAGGAATTTCTTATGTTGCTGCAGGAACTCCCACGAATAGTCTTGATGGCAAATTTAAGGACGAGACTGAGCAAATAAAGCGAGAACGCTTTGATATCGAAGTTAATGACAAGTATAAAACGAGTGATGCCCTTGCTGAAGAATCCTCCATTTTGGCGAATTTCACTGGGATGGATTATGAATCTTGCTGGAGGCGGATTGCTGGCGGAGACCAAAAACAAGATTCAATAGCAAAACGAGTGTACAGTGAACTTTGGGATCACTTTAGAAATAATATTAAAAGCGACGATGAATACTTAAACCATTTACTTGATTCTGTGGGAGACTTTGTTGTCAACAATGTTCGTGCTCGTGGTATTTTGCCAACTATAAAAGTAGGTTCCCTTCCGTATGGACTCTTGCCTACAGCGGATTTCAAAAAGTTCTTGGAGACTCTTGACAGTAGCAGCGCTGAAGCCAGATTGCTAAAACTGTGTATATCCCTTGCGAATGTGTGGAAGGAAATCCGAAATAAACAAGTTCCCCATTCTAAAACATTGGTGGGAGCTAATGCAGAGAAAGATTACCTGAAAATGGCAGGACAGACGCCATATTCTGCATCTTTTATAGAACGTTGTGTTGTAAGATCTCCTTTCCTGGAAAAAAACTATTTGAAAGATCCGTTGACGGGTGCTATTTCTGATCTAAATGATATGGAATTTTTTGCGGATCAGCCGATTGCTGATGCGTATAAAGAGGTTTCTCTAGAAGGTTTAAAGAATTGCCTTAGCGAGGACTTAAGAAATGATGTTCAAGATGATGATTTGAACATTTTTGTAGCCGAATTTCTGGATTTGTTCACTTATCGACTTGATGCTTGGTTTACTGGTTTTATTAAATCAGCGAAAGAGCAGTTCACAAAAGAAAAAGGAAATGTTCTTCCGCAAATAGGTTCTTACGGATGGGTGTTTAATCTCAGAGAAAACAATCGCGAAAAAATCAGTGATTTGAACAAGTGTCGGGATATTGTTCGCGAAATGAGCTTGGGGATAGATCCAAGAACAAGTGCTATATACAAAAATGTGGGCAGCGATAAAGCCCATTATGTTGTTGCTCCTTCTATCCAACAAGCTTTGACTACGGCGGTTTTAAGAAGTGCGTACTTAAAGTCCAAAGGGAGTGCTACAGATTCCCATATTTGTGTGAATATGTCTTCTATGCGTGTTCGCCAAGCCTTGCGTCTTGTTGACGGAGTCAGGCGCGGCATGTCTACCAGCGTCGTGCTGGGGGTAGATCTTGAACGTTATTTGCACGATGCTAAAGGCTTGTTTGATGTGGAACTCGACGAATTTATTTACCCGTTGCGAAAGATGTTCAGACAGGTCGTCGATTTAAAGGCACAAACCGCAGAAGCCGATGATTATACCATGCAGGTAATTAATGGCGAGGCTCTTCTTAATACATTTATTGGAGAGTGGAACTGGTCTAAATCGGTCTCTAGTTGGTTAGAGGAAAATTGTCAAGGGGCCGCCTGCCTAGAATGGCTTCACCGGCTTAATGAAGAATCTAATTGTAACTTATTTGGTGAAGACGATGATGCAACAAAAAAAAGACATGTATTCTTCAAGCAAATTGAACGCTTGATGGATTCTTACGATGCTCTGAACGATTTGTTGCTTTCAGAAGGTGTTCATCGCCTTGTTATGGGCGATAAAAGTTCTTTCTACGCAATCAGCAATTTCCTTAGCACAGGTGAAGGCAGCATTCCAGAACCGGAAATTCTAAAGATTCCTTCAGAACATGTCGTAGTAGCACACAAGGCTGGTCTAATGTTGCCTATAGTTGAGGAATGTCCGCAAAAAGCTTTTGCTATCGCGGATCCTTCCGTAAACGCATGGATAGAAAGTGTAATTGGAGACATGGATAAGCTTAGGTTCTTTGTCAGAACGAAAAATTCTAAAGGGGATGTTGCGACTTATCCGTGCTCTTTGAAGGACATAAATATAAGCGGTTCTGAATACCTGTATTTGTCATCTTATGAAGGAACTTTCAAGAACTATTTGGAAGTTAAATGGCGTTTGTCTAGCTCAAATTTCTCTGATGAAATTGAAATTCTTGAAAGATCTGACGATGACAAATTGATTCCCGAAGATGATGAATTGAGCCTCGAGGAAGATAAAGTTCGCTTGAAGGCGTTAAGATCTATTGTATTGCATAGTCGTGAAATGCGGGCTTCGGATTTGCAAAGTGCCCTATGGGAAGGAGCCGGAGAAGAGGAATATACTGATATTGAAGAATTATACAAACAGCGATATGAACTCTTGATTTCACGCACAAACAGGCTGCTTTTAGATGTCGACGATTGGATTAGGAATGCTAGCAATAAGGGAAATGACATATATGACAACTCCCTTTTACTGGATGCCTATAAGTACCTTTGCGAATGTGTAGAGACCGGCGTTATTGACTGCTTAGACAAATTTAACACGGATATATTTACATCAGATATTGATCTGATTATGTGGCCGGAAAGAATCGAGAAGGCGCAAACGTTGCAACAAGAACTTTTGAACGCAATGGAGGACGTAAAACAAAAACTCTCTGCAAAGTTGGAAAATGCAAAGTCTATAGTAGAATCAAAGACCGTTAATAATCTTGTTTCCGCAATACAGACTCTTACGCTGGAAAAAATTAAGGTCATTCCTCATTTTTATGTGTTGAAAAACGAACTTGCAAATATTACAGATATTAATTTGCTTGAACGGGCGTTAAAAGTTGATAACGCTATCAAGAGCGGCCCCAATTTCTATAAGAATTTAGATTATGACGCCTTTGACCAATGGGAAGATGAAGTTTCTGAAGTAAGAGATGGCATGAAGAATATCCATCAACTGTCCATGTTCCAGACGGCAATCGATAGGGACTTGGGCCGTGTAGCAGTTCTTCAAACAGAATCTACGAAATCGGATGTTGTTGCCGGTAATTGGCTTGGCCTAGCCGTTAATGAAGAATCTGAATTGCAAGATGTGGACTCTATGGTGCTTTACAATACAGAAGTCTACAATACTCAATCTTCAAGAAATGTGCTGTCTTTGGCCGCCAACGCAGGCTTTGTTGTTGATTCATGGCTTGAATACATTCCCTACAAAAAGCACAACGCGGGTTTAGTGTTCCACGCTGACAGGCCCGACAACGAAGCTCCGCAAGCAATTCTTGTAGCGGTAAACCACCAAATCAATAGTTCGCAGAAAAATAAATCGAATCAGGTTCCCGAAAAAGGAACAAATTCATCAGTAGATTCAAAGAGGATGAATTCTGCGTCAAGGAAACTGTGCTGGTGCCCTGCTTGCAGAAAGGAAAATTTGTTTAGCCGGAATCATTTGCAGCAAGATGAAAAATGGGATATCGATTCCTTGCTCGGTATTTTGGATGAGACCCGTTTTATGATGATGAACAGGGCTGTGGATCCGGATGCGGTTTATGCTAATGTGGAAATAAATACAATTTTCCCGTTGCTTAGCAATATTGAATTTACGGATTTAAAACAGTTAAGTGCGTCAGCAGGAATAACATCAGGCACCTATAGTACGTCTGATATCTTTAGTTCAATTAGTGGAAATAAAAACATTAAGGAGTAGGCCGTGCCGTCAGTAAAAAAATTATATACGGACTTTTTTTCTTATTCCAAAAGCCATCCAAATTATTTTAATGATTTGGATTACTCTCGAAAAACGGCTGTTTTTAGCAGGCTTGAGCCTAAGACTCATACAAAAGATTACCAGAAAGCACTTTCTTTTGAGACGTTTGATCCTTATTGGTCTTTAGCGCGTCAATGGCAGTTTGGACGTTTTGAAGGAAATGATTGCGGAACTCCCGTATCCGTGAAGGTTAAGACGGTAAGAAAAAAATTTGATCAAGTTTGCCTAAAAAACGAAAATGATCAACTCGAAAAGATCAAATATTCCACAGAGACTCCTTTGGAGTACGAAGTGGAAAAAATGAATGCTGAGATAACGCCTTACATTCGTATACAATCTGCGATGCAGTTCAAGAAGAAGCTTCGTCGCAAATTTGATTCGGTAGATTATCTTAAAATTCATGAATGGCTATTGAGCAAATTCTGTAGTGAAAAGTTCAGCAAACATTCCGATGCCAATAATCCCATAGAGGATTTGAAAGTTAAGAATATCTCTGCGCTGAAGGATTTTTCTGCGGCATACTATAAACGTACGTTTGATGGGTATGAACTTTATAAAAGAGCCGATTCACAAAAATTTGAATTGGAACGAGAACTCAAGGAATCGTTGCCTTCGTCAGCCTCAAAGTTGATGAAATTGCTAGAGGAATATGTAGCTTGGTTTGATTCAAAGTATTTTCCCACTAAATATACAGATGGCGCTTGGAGTAACAAAAAGTTAGGATACCAGGTAGAAATTCATCAAGGTACGACAAAGTACGAAGCTGAAGATTATGATAACGGACGTCTTTCTTGGTATTCCTTTGATAACAAGAATCTTAATTATGTCAAAAGAAATGATGGCGCAGATGTAGTACAGAGGAATTCTTCTCAATTTGGTGCGAATTTTCCAACGCAGGGCAATATTTTAAACTATGTCAGTGGTGGCTCAAATATCAGCTCGGAATCAATCATTGAAAAAAATTCCCCAGAGAATGAAATCGACAAATTGCTTACGTACATTCCTGTTCCTGCCAACTTTGCTGGAGCTCCGTCACAAAAGCTATGGGAATTTGAGAACACTAAAGTTAATATGGTAGCTGACAACGAACAGGACTTTAGCATGTTGGCAACAGCTGCCATTATGCAATACATTAGCATGTACAGTAATGATTGGATGATAATCCCTTTGGAAACAGAAACAGGTGTGGTTCTTGATGTAAAGGGAGTTGTCATAAAGGATTCCTTTGGCGAACGTCTTTACATGGAAGAAGATGCAGAGGATGTGGACGGCAATAAGGACTCCGATGAATTTACCGATCGTTGGAACCTATTTGGTACCGCTAGTACACAGGCGTTTGCCAAAGATAACTTTACTACAGCTAGGGGGCTATTGTTCCCTCCTGTGGTAAAGAAGACGGAGGAAGGGGCGCCCATTGAGGAAGTGCAGTTCTTAAGAGACGAAATGGCCAATATGGTGTGGGGTGTTGAAACAAAGATTAATGACGGCTGTGGAGGAACGGTAGATGGCAAGACATTGTCTGACGCCGTGTTTAGAGATGTTGATGAGCAGAATGCTCTGAATGCAAATACAAGTGCGTCTGCAGAAGAATCGGATACAACGAAGGAGCCGGAATATTCTTTGCTTATCCAAAATCGTGTTCCTTTGAACTGGATTCCCTTCCTTCCGCAACAGCTACAAGACGGTCGTAATATTTGCTTCCGTCGAGGGAAAATGCCTCTATTCTACAATAGGGAATTCCTCCCTGTCAGACCATCAACACAGCTGTTATCTGTAAAACGAAACAATCGAACTGGGGCTGTGAACCCGTTCTATATTGATGAAAATCAGATTTCGGGTTATGGAACCAAGCTTGTTAAAACAGCTCAGAGAACTAGATGGTTCCTTGGAAAAACTTTTAACTGGATTGGAAACCGTACCATCATTAGCGAGTATCAGGCCAATAGTGGCTTGTTGTTTGATGAGTTGATTCCTACGGCGAAGAAGCGTAAAACAATAGAATTGGAAGAAGAACACCAGGAACCAGAAAACTTGGAAAATACAAATGATTAAAGGACTTCATGTCAATAGTACGGCACCTTTTTTTGCAAAAAACAAAGGGAAAGAATATTTTATAGAAGATTTTGAAATTCTTACTACGATTTTGTCCGCATTGATGTGGAGAAAGTGTAATGGGTCCATAAAGCTTTACACAGATGACGTGGGTTTGGAATATTACAAATCTCTAGGCCTTATGGACCTGTGGAATGGGGGTGTTGACACCGAAACTATATCGAATATTCCCGATTCTATAGATCAGAATATATTTTGGGCTGGAGCCAAATTGTTTGCTCTTAAAAATGAAGGCTCTCCCGTTGCATTGATTGATACGGATTTGATTGTTTGGAAGGATCTTAATGAAGTCCTTTCCAAGGAAAAATTTGCATGTTTACACCGAGAAGACTTTGTAGATTGCTATTTGCCTTTGGAACTGCTTAAGAAACGTAAGGGATATGCTCCAGACCCTAAGTGGGATTGGTCTGTGCGTCCATGCAATACTGCTTTTGCCTATTTTGGTGACAAAGATTTGCTGGAGTACTACACAAAGTGTTCCATTGATTTTATGATGGACAATAAGGAAATGCCCTGCGAATTTATAACTCAAATGGTGTTTGCGGAGCAGCGTGTTGTGGCTATGTGCGCAAATGCTTTGAATGTTCCCATATATGCGTTTTTGAACGATCCATATCAAGAGAACAACGACAGTTTCTCCCATTTGTGGGGGGCAAAAAGCGTAGCTCGTGATCGTAGAAGTCAGCGGGTTGCTCTTTGTTGTGCCCTGATGAAAAAGATCAACAAACTTTTCCCGGATTACAAAAACGACTCGGAAACGTTTAATGCGATTATGGAAAATTACTTTTAAAAAGGGTTTCCTTTTTTAAAAGTAATTATGGTGCAAAGAAGGTTTCTTCTTTGCACCGCATTGCAGACTACTTAATCGAAGCGAGGAGTTTCTTCAGGCGCTCGGCAATGGTTGCCCAGTCGCCTGCGGCCATCAGCTTCGGGTCGTAAATACTTGCGCCGAACGAAAGCAGGTTTGCGCCGGCCTTCAAGTAGCTTGCGGCGTTCTCCGGGTTCACGCCGCCGCAGGCCATCAAGGGAATGTCGCGGAACGGCCCGCGCAACGCCTTAATGTATTCGGGGCCGCCCACGCAGTTCACCGGGAAAATTTTGACGGCGGTAGCGCCCAAGTCAAAAGCCTTCTGCACTTCGGTCGGGGTTAAGGCACCCGGAATAATCGGAATGCGTGCCGTGGCCGAAAGGCGGATGATTTCATTGCGCGTATTGGGCGTTACAATGAATTCGGCGCCGGCGGCAATGGCCTTGTCCAAGTCACTCCCGTGACGGACGGTCCCTGCGCCTACGGAAATCCCGTGAGGCTTGGCGGCGGTCTTGAGGGCACTAATAATCGATTCGGCGTTAGCGGTGTTCATGGTGACTTCGATCGCCTTGAGCCCGCATTCAACAGCGGTCTTGACGCATGCTTCTTCTGCGCCTTGGGGAATGTCGCGGAGAATGCCCACGACCGGCATCGGTTGTAAAAATTCAAGCAGATTCATGCCCTAAATATATATGAAAAATTCCCGAAAGAGTACCACGAAAAAACAAAAAAAGTCGGCTTTGTGGGCCGACTTTTTTCATGATATGTAATGAACTTACTTGATTCTGATGCTCTGGGTTGCAAGGACCTTGCCGTTTTGCACGACTCTTGCAATCAGGGCGCCGCGGTGCGGGAGCTTTGCGAGGTTCACTTCGGCACGGGTGCCGTCGAAGGTCTTGACCGTCAGCTGGTTGCCGAGCAGGTCAAAGATTTTCACGGTCTTGGTGCCTTGTGCATTGGCAAGCACGTAGAGCTTGTTCTTGGCGACCTGCATGCGGGCCCTGGCGATGACGGTGGGCTTGACAAAGCCTACGCGGTCGCTGGTGGTTTCGCCTGGGCCGTAACCCCACAAGAGCTTGCCCTTGCTGCGGAGAACGATGTAGGGGTCTTGGGGTGGATCTTGGTACCTGTCTTGATTCATAGGCCAGCTGGGGGCGCCTGCGTAAACGGGTGCATCCTTGGTCGTGGAGTGTGCGGTAAAGCTCCATGCGTCGGCAAGTTTGATTTCGCTGGTAGAACCGCTGTCAGCGGTAAAGTACAAAATAAGTTTCTTTAATGTTCCGAGACCAAGTGATCCGATGTCAATCTGTTGCTCCCAGGTATTGAAAGTGCCTTCGACCTTTTTCGGTTCACTTTTTATCATATCCTTTTTATCTTCAGGACAGAGCTGCATTAAACCGTCCAAACCGTATAGCTCACAGTTTAAAATGAAGGGTTTTGCTCCGCTAGAAATGTCCTCTTCGGTTGCTTCAAAGTAAACGTAGGCTACAACGCTGTCAATATCTTCTAGGCTTTCGTTATGGAAATTGATGTTGAACATGCCTAAGGTGTTTTCAGAGTAAGTACATGCCGTTGCATAGGTTTCTCCGGAGAAGGGTGATGTTTCTCCGCTTTTGCAGTTGTCGCACTTCTTTTCGTAGTAGTCGCTGCCGCCGTTACTTACAAGGGTCAGGGCAGACAAGAGAAGTGTTGAGCCCTCAAGACAGGTTTCCTCGATGATGAAGTTAGACCAACTATTATTCCAAGAGTTTTGTTCAGAGGGGGTGGGGCCGCCCAAAAGACCACCGACGGGGCAGACGTATTTGTAGTTAAGTCCAGGCATGCTTTTGCCTTCGGGGTTTGCTGCTCTGTGGTGCGGGTGGGCGTCGTTCTTGTCGCCAACGCCGAATACAAAGGAAACATCCCAGGGGTTCACGCCGAACAAGTAGTTCAGCTGGTTAATGCCGAGTTGGCGCATTTCGCTAGCCTTGAATTCGGAACCCTCAATGTTCGGGAGGGTGATTCCCTGTTTTTCAATGTCGGCAGCCACTTCGGCGTAGGCAAGAACATCGAAGATATTTCCGGCTTGATCGAAGTTATAAAGCGATCCAATGGAATATAAGGAATACCATGTGGAATCGTAGTGAAGCGGGTATGTGTTTCGAGCAGTGGTAGGAAGGGTGATCAATCCGTTTCCTGATGTGGCCTCGTCGGCTAAATTTTCAATCATGCTGGCAAGGCAGTCTTCGATAGCGGCTAGGTGTTCTTCTTCGGTAAGGCCGTATTCCGTTGTGGCCTTGGTCTTGTCGGCAAGAATCAGCTTGTACAAGGCATACAGGGCGTAGGTGTGCATGTCTGCAAAGTTGGTGCTTGTTCCCCCCTTAAGCATTGATCCGCTGAAGCCTGTAAACCATCCTCCCGCAAAGTAACCTGCGCCTCCGATGTCGTTAACTTGTTGCAATTTAAAAAGATCTTTGGCGCGAATCATATCGTCGGCATAGTCCTTCTTGCTTGTGGCATAAAGGAGTGCAACCGAGGCGAGAGCAAGCTTGTCGTAGACGCGATTGTTGTTGATGTAGGTGGAAGATGTAAAAGTGGCTTTGTTGTTCTTGTATGTTTCGCCTTGAGCCAAGGACTTGGCAAAGTCGTACAATTTTTCAGCGACCGTCAAGCAACTGTCTGCAAAGGCCTTGTCGTAAGTCTTGTAATTCTTGGCCAAAATGGCGAGGCCAGCTGCAATTTCAGCGGAAACGTTGGCGCCGAGTTCGCCGAGTCGCACATCGCGGCCCGCAGAACCTCCGCGTGCTGCGGGCATATAATCTTGGGCTTCCGGGCGGTTCCACGACATATGATCGTTGCTAGTATTGCCCACGGACACGGGCATGTCGTCAATAACGCCCTTGGCAAATTCGTAAGCCCTCAGGAAAAAGTCTGCGCCATGTTTCGCTTCGCGCAAAACGTCGGGAATACCGTCGGTCGTTACAAATTCACCTTGATTGTAGGCGTAGTGGTCCACGTCCTTGGTCGGGTTCGTGGCAGACATCAAGGCGAGTGCTGCAAAGGCAAATGCTTGCGTCTGCGATTCCTTCAGGTGGTCGCCACAGTCGTACCAACCGCCCTGCAAGGCTCCTTCTTTTGACGTATAGCCTTCAGCGGCATCTTTTCCGAGTACTACCTTGCCTGCGCCGTCTTTTAGATGACTTGGGCCGTGGAACCAAGATTCGGAGTTGCCGCTGCGTTGGATACCGAAGAACTTGAGTGCAGCATCCTTTGTCATGGTGTAAACGTCGTCGCTTACAATAAAGGTGCTAGAGACTTCGTCACCCACTTTAATGCGCAGGCGTGTGTTGGTGGGTACGTTTTGCGGAATCTTGCCGACAAAGATATAACCGGAAGGGCCGGTAAATGCCACCTTGTAACGATAGGATACAGCATCTCTGCTTCCGACAATTGTCCAGTCGCTCTGGGTTGTAACTAGGGTGTTGGATAATAATCCGGTTACCTTGGTCTTGAGCGATTTGCCGTCTGCATCCACAACTTCAAATTCTTTGGCAGAACCTATGTAGTAGAACAGACGTTCCTTGTCACTTTCCAAATAGCCCGCCTGGTTCACGCGAATCGGCGAAATCTTGGAGTTGATAGCATCAAAGTAGGCCTGGTCCAAGGTGTCGGGCATCAGGGCGCCCGCCTTAAAGCTTGCGGGAGTCTTATCGATGTTTAAAGCATCGATCATACCTGTTCCCGTAGTATCGAACTTGCTGAATGCTGTGGAGTCCCAGCTCAAAGGCCAGGTGGGGCGAATCAAATCGTAGGGGGTGGTGGCGGCCATTGCAGCCGTAGCCGAAAATGCAAGAGACGCGGCAACTGCAATTGGCTTGATTTTCTTGAGCCTTCTCATAAAAACCTCCGAGGGTGACGTAAGGTAATTATAAGAAATCTTCGGCTAAGTTTCAATCAGGTTTGCAAACAAATGTATTACATTGCATTTTCTTGTGACCGTGTTTACCTTATTCGAACCTTAAGGCTTCAATCGGGTCCAAGCGGCTTGCCTTCAATAAAATTTTTATCTTTCCCTTGCATTTTTTTGGAGGTGCTAGGTGAAAAATATATTTCTTCGTTTGACCGTGACTTTTGCTCTGCTCACTCTTCTCGCTTGTGACGATTCCACATCGGCAAAAGCAGATGAGTCGAGTTCTTCCCGAAAAGCACAGAGTTCCTCTTCATCTTCTTTGGTTAATTCATCTAGTTCAAACACGAACGAGATTGAGAGCAGTTCTTCGGTATCTGGACCCGCTTTATGCAAAACGGAAAACGAAGACAGTTGTGAATATGGCGAAATCATTGATGACAGGGATTGCCAAATCTACAAGACTGTTAAAATCGGACGTCAGAGATGGATGGCAGAAAACCTGAATTATAAGACAAGCGACAGTCGCTGCTACAATGACTCGGCGGAATACTGTAAAAAATATGGTAGCCTCTATGACGGATGGGGCTTATCTGAACTATGCCCTTCCGGCTGGCATATACCTAGTCGGGATGAATGGAACGAACTGATTAATTTGGTAGGAAAATACGAAGCAGGAAAAATCTTGAGAACGAAAGAAGGCTGGAATATAACTGAAATTCCCGTGGACGGACTCGGATTTTCTGCTCGTCCGGCAGGTTACTGCAACTCGAAAGAGTGTGGTGACGAGGGAAAAGAATCAAGCTTTTGGGGTACCACGGAATGGTGGCATGACTCTTCGATGATGCATTCCGGCTGGTCTACGAATTTTCTGTACGGATTGAACCTAGACAAATATGGCGCTTGTGTGACTACTCTCAACCGATATACGTGGTGGTCAGTCCGCTGCGTGCAGGATTCGATTGAAAAAGAACCTCTATTCCACGATAGGGAACAATGTATAGAAGAAAGATTCTGTACCGATTCTGTGGCAACCCCATGCAAAACTGCCGATACAGATACATGTAAATACGGAAAGATTGTCGATGAGATATCGGGTAAAATTTATAAGACGGTAAAAATCGGTTGCCAAATGTGGATGGCAGAAAATGTCAATGATGAATCCTCGCGCGATCGATTTGGCGGAATCTATTGCTATAACGACTCTGTTAGCTATTGCGATCAATATGGCACATTACATACATTTCATAATGCTTTTTGTCCGAGTAGTTCGGGATATCATTTACCAGACGATACCGATTTCGAAACGTTATTCCGTACGGTAGGTGGCGACTCTATCGCAGGGAAAATGCTCAAATCAACAAGCGGCTGGAAAGACGGGGCGAATGGAATCGATGCCTTCGGTTTTTCGCTTCTCCCTTCGGGAGTATTGTCTGATGACTATAGTGGCATCGGCGAAAGGGCCTATTTTTGGAGCGGTCCGGAAGACAGCTATTCTTATAACTACTATTTCATCTTTTCTTCAGCCGATTCTGTAGTAAAATACACGAGCCGTGATACGGACGGAATGGCCGTCCGCTGTATGAAGAATCTTCCATGGTATGATGATCTATTCGAACCTTAAGGCTTCAATCGGGTCAAGGCGGCTTGCCTTGCGGGCGGGGTACCAGCCAAAGAATACGCCTGTCGCAAAGCACACGGCAAAGCTCACGATCACGCTGGTCACCGAGACGCTCATGGGCATGTTGAAGGCTATTTTCACGACTTCGGAGGCGGCGATGCCGAGAGCAATCCCGATAATGCCGCCTAGCAGGCTGATTATCACCGATTCAAACAAAAACTGGAACATAATATCTTTGCCGCGGGCACCGATGGCCATGCGCAGGCCAATTTCTTTGGTACGTTCCGTGACGGAAACATACATGATGTTCATGATACCGATACCGCCTACAAACAAACTAATGCCTGCGATAATCGTGAGCACCAGAGAAATCATGTCAGACGTACTCGTGATGGTCTGAATCATTTCTTCTTGCGTAAATACGCGGAACGGGTCAACGGGCTTAGTCCATCCGCGACGTTCCTTCAGGATTCCCATAATTTCTTCAGTCGCCTTTTCGGCGTAGCCTTCGCCAATGGAATTCGCAAAAATCTGGCGGATGTTTGTGGTTGCAGAGAACCTGCGCATCACCGTCTGGTAAGGCGTGAAAATCACGTCATCGTTGTCTTGCCCGAAGTCGCCGGAGCCTTTCGCTTTCAAGGTGCCGATGACTTTCAGGGGAATGTTCTTGTAGCGAATGGTCTTGCCGATGGGGTCGCCTTCGGGGAACAGGTTCTTGACGACGGTCTGCCCGATAACGCAGACTTTGGACATGCGGTCCGTGACATCATCGAACATGACGCCATCTTCGATTTCGTAGTTGCGAATCTTGAGGTAGTCGGCAGAAATTCCGCTCAAAGTCGTGGGGGAGTTATTGTTGCCTACAATCGCCTGCCCGCCCACGGTCATCATCGGGGAAACTCCGTTGATGTAGGTGGCATTTTCGCGGATGGCGATAATGTCGGCTTCTTCGAGGAGCTCGCTGGTAGATTCCTGCTGCACGCCGCCGCGACGGTCACGGTTCGGCATGATGATGATGGCGTTGGAACCCATCGCGGTCATCTGTTCCTTGATGGAGATTCGGGAGCCTTCGCCCATGGCGACCATGGCGATCACCGCCGCGACACCAATCACGATGCCGAGCACCGAAAGGAAGGTGCGCATGCGGTTGCGCAGCAAAGCCTTGAGTGCAATTTTGATTAAAGTAAACGGACTCATTCTTCCTCCTCAAACGTTTCCGGCGGAGGGAGGGCTTCGAAGGCTGCCTTGGCGTCTTGCACGTTTTCGTTCTTCACGTCTTTTTTCAGGAGTCCGTCGCGGAGTGTAATGGTTCGCCCGCTAAAAGTGGCGATGTCGGGTTCGTGCGTCACGAAGGCGATGGTTTTTCCTTGGCGGTTCAGTTCCTGGAAAATCATCATGATTTCGTAGCTGGTGCGGGTATCCAAGTTTCCGGTGGCTTCGTCTGCGAGAATGATCACTGGGTCGTTCACCAGGGCGCGTGCGATGGCGACTCGCTGCTGCTGGCCTCCCGAAAGCTGGTTCGGCAAATGGTTCATGCGGCTTTCGAGTCCGACCATTTTTAAAGCTTCGATAGCGCGGCGGTGGCGTTCTGCGGCAGACACGCTGGAGTTGTATAATAAGGGAAGTTCTACGTTTTCGATAGCCGTGGTTCGGCTGAGCAAGTTGTAACTCTGGAATACGAACCCGAGCTTTTTGCTTCGGATTTTCGCGAGAGCGTCGCGTTTTAATTTTTCGGTATGCTGACCGTCTAGAATGTACTCGCCGGAGGTCGGCTTGTCCATGCAACCTAAAATATTCAACATGGTCGACTTGCCGGAACCGCTTGTACCCATGATGGTCACGAATTCGCCGGGATAGATGTCAAAAGAGACGCCACGCAGCGCGTGGACCGTTTCGTCGCCCATTTTGAAGTCTCGGCGGATATTTTGGATAGATAAAATCGGGTTCATAATCGCTAATTAGATGCCTGTCAAGAACTTTTGGTTGCAAATCTACTGATTTTCGGGGCTATTTTGGGGTGTGAGCGGCGTCACACTTAGTTTTAATTTGCTGAAAATACTACATTGGAATCAAAATGTAATAAAGACATGCGAGGGATACAATGAAAAAAATCATTGCTTTGTCACTAGTCGCTGGCGGTCTTGCCTTTGCCCAGTCCGGGCTTCAGGGTGGTACCTCCGGTATTCATCAACACAACGCCTACACGTTGGGTCAGTGGGGTATCGAACTCGGTACGGGTGGAGATATTTCTTCGGACGCTTGGTCTCAGTCCCGTGGTGGCGTGCTTTACCAGGGAAACACGGAACGTTCTTTCCATAGGAATGCGGGTACTCTTAGCGGTAATGTTCATGCTGCAATTGGTCTGAAGGATTTCATTGACCTCGGTGTTGCCCTTCCGCTTTACTACGACCACGCCAACTTGAAAGGCGATGGCGAAGGCGATCTTTGGAAAGCTAGCCGCGGCGACCTGGACGTTTGGTTGAAGGCCGGCCTCGTGGGTGATGCCAAGAGCTTCTTTGGCCTCGCTATCCAGGGTGATGTCTACTTCCCGACCGGTGACGAAAACGTGGGCGTGCGTCCTCGTCATGCCTGGTATTTGAATGACAACGGCGGTGTTACCCACCCGTATACCGCTGGTGGATTTAGCTACGCTGGAACCGTGGTGCTCTCCTTGAACTTCGGCGCACTTGGTGTGCCGGTCTTGTGGAACACCCATGCAAGCTTTGTTTATGCCGACAAGGGTACCAATACCTTGGTTTATGGCACGGGCTTGAACGTGATGCCGACCAGCTGGATGGACATCTTTGTTGAATACTCCGGCGAAATGCGTATCGAAGACGGTGCATACCGTCGTGACCCGATGGACGACCCGATGCTCCTGACTCCGGGTTTCCGCTTCCATCTGCCGTGGCACATCGACTTCGCTTTGGGTGCTGACATTGCCTTCCGCACTCTTAATAACCTCGGCTACGATAGCGAAAAAGACTTGAAGAACGTGAATGAACACATGATTCATCATGCCAATACGACGGGTAATGTAAGCTATGGCTATGCTCCGACTCCGACGGTTGCTGTGACTGCAGCCCTTACCTGGCGCTTCGGCGGTAACGTCAAGGACGTGCAGACCGATAGCGATGCCGACGGCGTACCTGATGCCAAGGACCAGTGCGAAAAGACTCCGGCCGGCGCTGTGGTTGATTCCCTCGGTTGCCCGCAGGATTCTGACAAGGATGGTATTTTTGACGGCCTTGACAAGTGTCAGAATACTCGCGGTGGCGCAAGCGTCGACTCTCTCGGTTGCGAACCGGACTTCGACAAGGATGGCGTTCCTGACGCTCTCGACAAGTGCCCGAACACTGCTGCAGGCGTGAAGGCCGACTCTGTTGGTTGCCCGCAGGATACCGATAAGGACGGCGTGTACGACGGTCTCGACAAGTGCGAAAATACTCCGGCAGGTCTCCCGGTTGACGAAACGGGTTGCCCGGCTGATGCTGACAAGGACGGCGTTGCCGATGCATTCGACAAGTGCCCGAACACTGCTGCTGGCCTCGCTGTTGATACTCTCGGCTGCCCGGCTGACGCTGACAAGGATGGCGTACCTGATGCTCTCGACAAGTGCCCGAACACCAGCGAAGGTGCCCAGGTGAATGCTGAAGGTTGCGAAGGCGACTTCGATGGCGACGGCATTCCGGATGCTAAGGACCAGTGCCCGAACACCAAGCAGGGTGTGCCTGTTGATTCTACGGGTTGTCCGGCCGACGCTGACAAGGATGGCGTGCCTGATGCTCTCGACAAGTGCCCGGATACTAAGGCCGGCTTGAATGTTGACAATACGGGTTGCCCGCTCGACTTCGATAAGGACGGTATCCCGGATGGTATTGACCAGTGCCCGAATACTCTGCAGGGCGTGCCTGTTGATTCTACGGGTTGCGCTGCTGACGCAGACAAGGATGGCGTGTACGATGGTCTCGACAAGTGCCCGGATACTCCGAAGGGTGCATCTGTTGACACCGTTGGCTGCCCGGTCGATAGCGATAAGGATGGCGTGGCTGACTTCCTCGATAAGTGCCCGAATACCCTTGAAGGTGTACGTATCGACAAGAAGGGTTGCCCGCTCAACAAGGCTGAAGACCTCGAACAGTTGAAGAAGGGTATTAACTTCCAGAGTGGCTCCAAGAAGCTCACCAAGGCAAGCTACAAGACCTTGAACAACATCGTGAAGCTCATGAAGAAGTTCAACACCGCCAACATCGAAGTCCAGGGTCACACCGACAACACTGGCTCCGAAGAAACCAACAAGCAGATCTCTCAGGATCGTGCCCAGGTTGTGGTGGATTACTTCATCCAGAACGGTATTTCTTCTGACCGCGTTCGCGCTGTGGGCTTCGGCTCCGACAAGCCGATCGCCGATAACAAGACGAAGAAGGGCCGCTCTAAGAACCGCCGTGTTGAACTCGTACCGTTCTAATCGGAATTCTTGAAAAGCTTGTGCAGCTCAGCTGCAAAAAAGGGTCGCCGCGAGGCGCCCTTTTTGTATATGCGAACAACGACATATGAGAACTCCAAAAGGATTAGTCACTCGTTGTTCGCCCTTCGCTCCGACAATAGGCTAACAGCCTATTGCCATCGCTCGGCAAGAATGCATATAAACATCTCTCGTCTGTAGGACCGTAGGTCCGTTCTTTTGTCTATTTAAACACCCACTTCTTGTAGAGCATAAAGCTTGCGACGACATATACGCCGTTGGCGACGATGTTTGCGAAGAAGCCGGGTTTCATGAATTGCGAAATGAAGTCGGTGAACGGTTTGCACCAGGCGGTGTTCAAAACGTAAACGGTGGCTTCGAGCGTTACAAAGTTCAAGGCGTAGGCCGCAAGGAACACGAGGATGAATCGGATGATTTCGGTGCGCTTGCGGTTGTGGCTCTTGAAGTTCCAAATGCGGTTCATCAAGTAGCTGTTGATGGCGCCGAAAATGAACCCGAGAAAGTTCGAAAGTTCTAGGTTCCAGTCGAGTATTTGGTGCATTACCCAAACCGAGGCGAGGGTAATGAGCGTGTTCATAACGCCAATCAAGTTGTATTTGATAAAATGTTTCACACGGGAAAATCTAAAAAATTATTTTTACGGCACTATGACTTGGTTTGATGCGAAAAAGTGTTCGGCGGCCGATGCCGCAGCAATGATTAACGATGGTGATGTGCTGGGAGTTTCCGGTTTTACTTTGGCCGGTTACCCCAAAGAGGTTCCTACGGCTTTGGCCGCGCGTGCCGAAAAGATGCATGCCGAAGGCAAGCCTTTTAAGGTCACGCTTTTTTCTGGAGCTTCTACGGGCGACAGCTGCGACGGGGCTTTAGCTCGGGCGCAGGCGGTGTCGCTTAGAATGCCTTACCAGAGCAATCCGAGTTTACGCAAGGCGATTAACGCCGGCCAAATCAAGTACATTGATGCCCACCTCGGCAAGATGGGCTACCTCGTGCGTACGGGCGCTGTGCCTGCGCCGACGGTCGCTATTATTGAAGTCTCGGCCATATTGAGCGACGGTCGCGTATGCCTTTCGACCTCGGGCGGAAACTCGGTGACTTACCTCGAGATGGCACCCAAGATTATTCTGGAATTGAATACGCGCCTGGGCGATTCCTTTATGGGAATCCATGACACCGCACTTCCGGAACTCCCGCCGCATGCAAAGCCGCTGGCCATTTATAGCGCCGGCGATCGCGTGGGTTCTGAATTCGTTAAAATCGACCCGAACAAGGTCATCGCCGTTGTCGAAACATCTCGCCTCGACGAAGTGAATCCGTTCGTAGAACCGGATGCAGTCTCTAGAAATATCGGCGAACGCATTCTGGACTTTATCTGCTTTGAAGAAAGCAAGGGTCGACTCCCCAAGGGAATGGCCTTCCAGAGCGGTGTGGGCAAGGTGGCAAATGCTGTCCTTAGCGCCATGTCCGACGATAGCCGCCTTGGAACGATTGACCTTTATACCGAAGTCATTCAAGAAGCCGTGTTCCCGCTTTTAAAGAAGGGCAAGCTCGGTGTCGCTTCGGGTACGGCTCTTACTTTGTCCGAAAAAGCGCAGAAGGAATTCGTTGAAAATGCCGCCGAATGGAAAAAACACTTGGTGCTTCGCCAGCAAGAGGTGAGCAACAGCCCCGACGTGATTCGCCGCGTGGGCGTGATTTCCATGAATACGGCGCTAGAAGCCGACATCTTTGGCAATGTGAACAGCAGCCTTGTTTCGGGCTCTTCGATGATGAACGGAATTGGTGGCGCTGCTGACTTTGCGCGCAACTGCGCACTCGGATTTTTCTTGACTCCCTCGGTTGCCAAAGACGGTGCCATCAGTTCGATTGTGCCTTACGTAAGCCATGTGGACCAGACTGATCACGATACCATGATTTTCGTGACGGAACAGGGACTTGCCGACTTGCGTGGGCTTGCCGCCGAAGAACGTGCAAGACTCATTATCAAGAATTGCGCCCATCCGGATTTCCGCGAACCGCTCACGGATTTCTTGGAATACAGCCTGAAACATGCGAAGGGTTTACACATGCCCTTGGCCTTGGAACGGGCTTTCGAAATGCATTCCAGGTTCCTCGAAACTGGAAAAATGCGCTAAAAAGTTCCGTTTTTGCAGTTTTTCTGTGATTAGACGCATTGCCCTTGCGCAGGCGGGGGGCTTTGGCAAATTCTATTAGCTTTTTCGTTGAAAAAAAAGTAGTTTCTTGTTATATTGCGAGTAGCTTTTTAGGATCGACGAATGAATCGCCTGTTTTGGATTATAGTCTCTGTTTGGTTCGCCTTCTCTATGCAGGCGTGTTCCGGTAGTTCGTCTTCTTCGAACGAAGAACTTGATCCCGATGAAATTGGAGACGATTACGGTGATGGCGACGATGATGGCCGCTCCAGCGGCTCTCGCTGGGAAAAACGCTCCAGTGGTGTTGTCCAGAAAGATTCTTTAGGCCGTCCGATTTCGAGTGCGGCTGACCCTGACAAACCGGGTGAACCTGGCGAACCTGGTGGATCGGGTAATTCCAGTTCTTCGACGGGTGCGGTTGTCGGTATTGAAGATCCGGTTATTGAAGATACCACGACAGTGGTCGATGTAGAGGCCTTGCCGGAATGTACCGCCCAAAGCGAGGGCGAATCCTTCTTGGTCAAGAGCGAAAATATTCTGTATTTCTGCTTGGCGGGTGAGTGGGTTCCTTCCGAAGAGGTCTCCCAGGCCACGGGAATTTCTTGCCGCGACGGCAAGATGTACACGGGTGTCGAAGATGACGACGAGAAGGGCTCAAGTTCGCATGGCGGCTCTTCGACTTGGGGCTTTGGCAACACGGTGAATACGGATGCTGTCGATACGGCTGAACCGCGTATCGTGGGCGCCCATCTGGTCGGTGTCGCTGAAAAGGGCCCGTTCCGCTACGGTACATCCATTAAGCTGATCGAACTCGACAGTACGCAGCATTTGGCTGATTCCAAGCGTACTCACAAGACTTGTATTTTGAATGGCGATGGCAACTACAGCTTTGACAGCGTAGATTATGTTTCGCCCTATTTGCGTGTGAAGGCAAATGGTTACTACCGCAGTGAACTGACAGGCGGACTTTCTTCTAAGGCGGTGACGCTTGAAGCCGTGGTCGACGTGACCGAAAAAGATACGGTGAACGTGAATATCCTGACCCACATGGAAGCGGAGCGCGTGCTCAAGCTTGTGGAAAATAGCGGTAACAACCAACCGATTCGTGCTGTCAAGGCGCAGGCCCTGCGCGATATCCTTTCGAGCTTTGATATCCAGTGGGATAAATCTTCTGGCTCCGGTAGTACCGGTGGCGGCGGTGGCTTTGGTGGTTGGAACTTTGGTGGGCAGCAACAGCTCACGACCGATGGCCGCTTTGCCGAAGATATTGGACTCTTTGATGGTGACGAGTACAGTGGTGCCCTCCTTGCAATCTCTATCATGATGCAGCGCAAGGGCTCGGGCTCCGAGATGATGTCTTATGCCGCAGGCATTGCCGACCGCATTAAGGGTAACGGCAACTGGGACGACAACAACGCCAAGGCCGACCTGGCTGACTGGCTCATGGTGCTTGATACCAGCGGTTCTTACGCAACGATTCGCAACAATATCGCCAGCTGGAATATGGGCGAGGTCCCTGACTTTGAAAAGCATCTGAAGCGCTTCTGGTCCAGAGCCTATAACTTTGGTGATTGCAATGCGCAGAAAGCCGATTCGGTATTTTGCATTTCGAACAGCCTGAGCGCCTATTTCTGCGGGGGCGGCTACGATCAGCCGGGTCCGACGGTCCGCTTTATCTGCGATGCCAATACACATGAATGGCGCGCCGCTACCGCTGTCGAAAAGGACACTTACGGCTACGGCAAGGGCGAATATCCGGGCCAAATCAAGAATGGCCGCGTCGATAAAGAAAAGTATTATGTCTACGATGACGAAACCAAGAAGTGGCGTGCCGCTACAAGTGACGATATTCAGGAATTCGAAGACCTTGAAGATGTGTACAAGAACCTGAAGTCGGGCGAAAAGGTCATCTTCTTCTTGCGCCATGCCAAGCGCAGCGATGATACCGGCAAGAACGGCCATTTGACCGATGAAGGTAAGGCCCAGTCGCAGGGTGTGGGCGCCAAGCTGAAAGGCGAAGATATTTATTTTGCGAATTCGACCTACACGAGAAGCATGGAAACTTGCGAAAATGTCGCTAAGGGCGCAGGCGTGAGCTTCACTGAAAACACGATCGAAGCGCTTGACGGCGAATGGTACGTGAAGGACAACAACAAGCTCGAACAGTACAAGAGCAACAATGGCGGCGGCTGGGTCGTGGCTTCTGAATATGCATACAAGGGCTCGTATACCGATGCATTCTACGACCTTGGAACTTACAGCGAAAGCTTTATTACGGAAATTATCAAGCCTGAATTTGCGAACGTGAAAAAAGTGGGCGTGTTTATTTCGCACGATATGTTTGTGGTTCCGCTGACGGCGTACTTCACCGACAAGAAGGTGAACCTGCGCTACTTTGATACCAAGCAATGGATCAACTACTTGGCGGGCCTTGCAATCATCATGGGGAAAGACGGAACAATCCGATATGTGCCAGTGAGGGGACTAGATTCCGGAACCATGACGATGTAGGTTGCGTATGAAAAAAAAGTGGTGTGTGGAATGTTTGGGTGCTGCCTTGGCAGTAACCCTGTTCTTGTTTGGGTGCAGTGCAGAAAATAATGGTAGTGTCGTAAACGGAGGCGAAACGGCTAACGAGGGCTCGGTAGCGGTAAAGCCCGATACCCAGGCGGTTCAGGTCCTTGAACCGATTTATGCACCGCTCTATACCTTTGAAATTCTAGAGGACCGGATTGCTGCTGCCGATTCCGTGGCGGTGAACAATATATTGGATTTGTTGGCTCGCCCCCGTGTGGATCAGCACTTGATGAACCATGTCCCGTTGGATTCTGCGGTGGAGCGTGCGAAGTACGAAGCGCTTGCGGCCTTCGGGGTGGATTCCCTGCAGTATGCGATGGATTCTAACGCCGTATTGCTTGCCATTGCGGCAATGGTGCAGAACCGCGCAAGCAAAGAAGAAACGCAGAACTTTATTGCCACTTTGGGTGAAGACCTGAAGGGCGACGGCGTATGGAATGATCCTAACTGGAAAATCCAGATTGCCGACTGGATCGTAGGGCTCGATAGCAACTGGCGTTATGGCGAAATTCGTAACAACGTAACGTCTGCCTACGGCGGGAATGTGCCGAATTTTGAAAGCTACATGCGTGGCTTTATTCCGCTGGCTTACGCCTTTGAAGCTTGCTCCGAAGCGAATGCGGGAACAGTGACTTATGTGAACCAAGGCCAGAGTGCTTATTTTGCAAATGACTACGAAACATCGGACCATTCGGCGGTACGTTTTATTTGCGATGCGAATGGATTCCAGTGGCGCCTTGCGCAACCCATGGAAAAAGATACGGTGGGCTTTGGCCCGGGTGAATACGACCGGGAAATTCGCGAAGGCCGCGTCATCCATGACAACTATTACATTTACGATGCCGGTGCCTGGCGCCTTGCCACCCCGCAAGGAGCCGATGGCTTTACCGACCTTGTAGAAGTCTATGCGAATTTGGCTGCCGACGAAAAGGTCGTGTTCATTATCCGCCACAGCGAACGCACCGGTGAAACAGGCGCCAAGGGCCACTTGACCGACAACGGGAAAAAGTACGCCCAAGATTTGGGGAAGCGCCTTGCTGCCGTGAATCAGGAAAAATTCTACTTCGGTTATTCGGGCTACACTCGCACCCAGGAAACCTGCGAAAACATTGCCTTGGGCTATGGGCAATCCAAGTACAGCTTGGATGTCCTTGCCGGGCTTGATGGTGACTGGTACATGAAAGACAGCGTGAAGTTCGAAAGCTATTCGAATTCCGATGGCGGCGGCTGGGTGGTGTGTTCCAGGTACGCTTTTTTAGGCGCTTACCCGGATGTTTTCTATGACCTGGAAACGCGCAGCGAGGAACTGCTGCAAAAAGAAATTTTGGCGAATTTGGGCAAAATGGGGCGTGTTAGCTTCTTGGTTTCGCACGACTACCTAGTTGTCCCGCTGCTTGCCTATGTGACGAACGGGCATGCGAATGTGCGCTTTTACGAAAAATGGAAATGGGTGAATTACATGGCCGGTGTGGCCATGATTATCTCTCCCGACGGCTCGGTTCGTTATATCCCCGTAAAAGGGCTTGAAACCGGGGTGATGTAGCTTTCGGCGGCGTTATTCAAACGCCGCTTTTTCTAAATTTTCGTCGCTGATTTTTACAAAACAGAAACCCAAAAGAATGGATTGAATCCAATATGAACGAAACACAGACCAATGCACCCGAAGCTCAGGAAGTGGCTCCCGCCGCCCCGGCCCAGGATGTGCAGCAGCCGGCTCTCGTTGCTCCGCAGCCTGCAGCAAAGGTGAAGGGCAAGTTCGATGAACAACTCGGACTCATGCTCCCCTCCGATGCCGCCCAGGTTCAGGCGCAGCTTTCTATGCCGGGTATGAATGACGACATGGTTTACAAGATCGTGGAAAATCACGCTGGTAACCATTCGGTTCTCTATAAGACCTACGATCAGGCAGTTCTTGCACGCGACGTTCGCGATTCTATCGAAAACGCCGGCGGCCACAAGGTGTTGCCCATCGCCAAGGCCAAGCTGGGCTCGACCTACTGCAAGGGCGAATTCTCGACCGAACAGGGTTGTAAGGGTGACTCCGACACCTTCGGTATCGGCTCCCTGATCGAATTCCAGGCAACCGGTCTTATCGTGGTGATGTGCGTCATCGTGGGCCTCACGGTGCTCTGCTACCTCATGAACTTCATCATGGCCAAGCTCGGCCTCAACAAGGACAAGGCTCCGGCACCTGCAGTTAAGGCTGCCCCGGCCGCCGCTCCCGCCGCTGCAGCACCGGTGACCATCGGTCCTGCCCACTGCGACTGGGATCCGAACGCCAAGAGCGTTCATCCGGGCTTCACCAACAAGCAGCTCCAGGCTTTCCTCGGCATTGCCGCCGTGGCAGCCCTCGAAGAACACCCGGGCATGAGCAACGACCAGTTCCTCGCCCTCGTGACCGCAGCGGCGACCCAGGCTATCGGTCAGCCCTGCCGCGTGACTGCTTACAGAAACATTAACTCTCCTGCTTGGACGATCGTCAAGTAAGGTAAACTTTTAAAACTCAACAGGCTTTTAAGCCAGGAAATATCAAAATGAAGAAAACCGTCCGTATCAGTTTCGAAGGCAAGACCTACGATGTCGAAGTAGAAGTTCTTGATTCCAATGCCGCCGTTGCCGCCGCTCCTGCTGCAGCTCCCGCTGCCGCTCCGGCTCCTGCCGCCGCTCCTGCTGTTGCCGGTGGTACCGAAGTCAAGAGCCCGCTCGCTGGCTCCGTGTTCAAACTGAAGGTCAAGGTCGGCGACACCGTTACCGCCAACCAGGAAGTGGCTATCATCGAAGCTCTCAAGATGGAAAACCCGGTCGTCGCTCCGTGCGCCGGCACCGTGAACTCCATTGCCGTCAAGGAAACCGACACTGTCGTCGACGGCCAGACTCTCATGACCATCGCCTAAGAGGTACAGATAAATGAGTTCTCTTTTAAATTCGGTCGTTGAGTTCGCAGGCGACACCGGATTCGCATACGTCACCCCTTCGATGATCGTGATGTGGATCGTGAGTTTCGTCCTGATGTACTTGGCGATTGTCAAAAAGTACGAGCCGCTGTTGCTCTTGCCGATTTCTCTCGGCGCACTGGCGGTGAACATCCCGAGTGCGGGATTCTACGATGGTGGCTGGAGCATCGAAGGTATGTTTACCCCGACTGCCGGTCTCTATTACTACATCAGCCAGGGTATCCACCTGGAACTCTTCCCGCCCATCATCTTCTTGGGCGTGGGTGCCATGACGGACTTCGGACCGCTTATCGCTAACCCGCGTACACTGCTCCTCGGCGGTGGCGCTCAGTTCGGCGTGTTTGCGACCATGTTCTGCGCAGTGGCTTTCGGTGGCTTTACTCTCGGTGAAGCAGCCTCTATCGGTATCATCGGCGGTGCTGATGGTCCGACCTCCATCTTTACTGCAAACAAATTAGCAAAGCACCTCATCGGACCTATCGCCGTGGCAGCTTACACGTACATGGCCCTCGTTCCGCTGATCCAGCCGCCTATCATGCGCCTCATGACCAACGACAAGGAACGCAAGATCCGTATGAAGGCTCTGCGCAAGGTGTCCAAGGCCGAACGCATCGTGTTTGCCGTGATGGTGATGATCGTGTGCATCCTCGTGGTGCCCGATGCTTCTGCTCTTATCATCATGCTTATGCTTGGTAACATCTTCAAGGAAGCCGGCGTTGTCGAACGCTTGGTGAAGACCTCCTCTAACGAACTCATGAACATCGTGACTATCTTCCTCGGTACTTCCGTGGGCCTCACGATGTCTGCCGACATCTTCTTGCGTCCGCAGACTCTCATGATTATCGCTATGGGTGTGGTGGCCTTCGGTTTCTCGACCGCTGCAGGCCTCTTCCTTGCCAAGATCATGAACAAGTGCACTCCCAAGAACCCTGTGAACCCGCTCATCGGTTCCGCCGGCGTGTCCGCCGTGCCGATGGCCGCCCGTGTTTCTCAGGTGGAAGGTGCCAAGTATGACCCGCAGAACTTCTTGCTGATGCACGCCATGGGCCCGAACGTGGCTGGCGTGATCGGTACTGCAGTCTGCGCCGGTTACATGATTTCCAGACTCTCGTAAGAGCGCGACAAAAGCAAATCAAGGGAGACCCTCGGCAATCGCCGGGGGTTCCTTTTTATAGGGCATTGTATTACGGGCGGGATTAATGTATATTTTTGTTAAAACAAGCGAGGAGAATTATGAAATTTGGGTTTGTTGTTTCGGCCGTATTGTCGTTGTTTGCGATTCAGTCTTTTGCCGCAAAAGGCACCATGGTGGGTGACGGTTCTGCAGAAAAACCCTTCCTGATTGAAGACTATGAAGACTTGAAGGCGATAGGTACAGGCGCCTATCTGTATTCTTCGGATTATGCTTTGGCAAAGGACATCGATGCCTCGGCTTCCGCCCATGAGATGTGCAATGCGGATGGCTGTAACGGCTTTATTCCTATCGGCAAGAACAAGGATGCCGCCGACAGCATTATTTTCTGGGGAAATATCGATGGCCAGAACCACACCATCAGCAACTTGAATCTTTGGCTCCCGTGCGAAAGGGATGTGGCTTTTATTGCATACTTGGGCGGTTCCGTTTCTAACCTGAACTTTGACCATGTCAACGTGACGGGCAGGGTGTCCGAATCGAACTATGTGGCGACGGTTGCTGCAAAGTCCGTGGGAAAGATCAGGAACGTCAAGGTGACAAACGGTTTTGTCCAAGGGCAAAATTACGTGGGCGGCATTGTCGGCCACGCCACGAAGGAATATAACGAAGGCGCGACTATTGTGAATGCCTCTTTCCAGGGGACTATCAAAGGTTCGCAGCGGGTGGGGGGCATTGTCGGCCAGCTGGACATGGATCTCGATAGCGCCTTTGTCGATGCAGAAATCATTGCCTTGAAAAAGGATGTGGGCGGTATCGTCGGTTATTTGACGGGCGCTGTGAGGCGTACCCGTTCTACCGGCTCGATTATCCCGGGAATGCCGGATGTTGATGATGTGGGTGGCGTAGCGGGCTACTCCAAGGGAGGCGTTTATTCATGCGTATCCTTGATGAACTTGATTTCTTACGGATACACTTTTGACGATGATATTGGCGGCATTGTTGGCGACAACGCGAAGGGCGCCGTTCTGTATTCGTATGCCCTTGGTAACGTTGAAGGTAGTTCGGACGTCGGTGGCATTGTCGGAACCGACGGCCGTGTGATGAATTCGTATGCCTTTGGCTCGGTGAAAGGGGAACAGTATGTCGGTGGCATTGCCGGTTCCTATGCTGGCGTTTTCCATTCTTATGCGGTCGTTTCGGTCCAGGGAAAAAGCGATGTCGGCGGATTGATAGGGGGCTCTCCCGATTCAATTGTTAGCTCTTATTGGAATACCGAGATTTCGGGCATTGACTCGAGCGCCGGTGGAGTTGGCCTTACGACAGCCCAGATGTTGAAATGGGATTCTTATGTGGGCTGGGATACCGTGGGCTACGAAGAATATGTGATTGATGGTACGGACACCTGCGCTTATTACGAATATATAGGTTATTGTACTAGCCCCACAGGAAACTTTATTAAAACCTGGGATATAGACGATGGCAAGTCGTTTCCCTATCTGAAAGAAAATGATTTCTCGAAAAAGTCACTTGTTCCGATTGCGGTCCCGACGGTGGCAGCTAAGTGGCAAGAGACTCCGACGGTTGCCGCGCTCATTGACGTAGAAGGTGAGCTTGTAGGAAAGTGGACGGGCTCTGTGCAGCCAGTATTTGTAGACGACACCCTTTGCAGGGATTCTTTGTACTATGGTTATAGAATTGGCGTGGTCGTCGGTAAGGATACGGTGTGGGGAACGTCGAGCCATGTGGCAATCCCGAACAAGATTGAAATTTCGACTTTTGCTGAACTCCAGAAAATCGGACACGATATCGCTTACCCGCTGCTGGGTAATTATGAACTGACAGCCGATATCGATGCTAAGGGCTTGAATTTTGAACCCATTGGCGATAGCGTGCATATTTTCCACGGAACGTTTGACGGCAAGAACCATACCATCAAGAATTTGGTCATTGACAAGCCCACCCGCGACTTTACGGGACTGTTTGGATTTGTTGAAAGTGCCGTGATCCAGAACTTGACGCTTGAAAATGCGAAGGTTGTGGGCTCCTGGGTCGTGGGCGCCTTGATTGGCGAATCGCGCAATGCGGTCGTAAGCCATGTCGTGTCTTTAAACGGCGATGTTCAGGGTGAATGGTCCGTAGGGGGCTTGATTGGTTACGGTATTGCAGATAGTGTTACCTATGTCGGGACTACCGGAAAAGTCAAGGGTACAGAGAATGTCGGCGGCCTGGTCGGCAGCATAGAAGCTTACTTTGAATTGACGGACGCATTCTCCGTTAACGTTGTCAAGGGTCACGAAGATGTCGGTGGCGTTATCGGCTACAATTACGATTACAGCTATGGTGACATGATTCCGAATATCTATCGCGTTTATTCGGCAAGCATGATCAAGTCTCCCAAATTCGCTGCCGAAGGAATTGTTGAACATGGTGGCAGTTCGGTGGATGACAGCACCTGTTTCTTTGACAGTACCGTTGCAGGAATTGGCCGAAAGGGCAAGACGACGGAGGAAATGCTGTTGAAGTCGACGTATAAGGATTATGACTTTGAAACGGTATGGGAAATTCAGAACGGCGTTTCTTATCCGTTCTTCAAGGGCATGGATCCGATATTGCCGGGAACGCTCGAAGACGATGGTACAGTAAATGTACTGGCCGGTGCTGGTACAGAAATCGACCCCTACAAGATTTACGATTACGATGATCTCAAGTATGTCGGCAAATATGAATACGGCCTTGATGCCTACTACAAGCTGATGGGCAATATCAATGCCAAGGCTTCGTTCAAGGAAAACTGCAATGCTGACAGCACCTTGTGTAAGGGCTTCGAACCGATTGGTGAATTCAGCGGTGTGTTCATCGGAAACAACAAGATTATTGCAGGCTTGAATATCAATCGTCCCGACGAAGATTCGGTGGGACTTTTCCGGGCTCTGGCGAAGGGTGCCAAGGTAAGCAATGTTGTCTTTGATACGGCTTCGTATCTTGGAGAAAGCTATTCGTATGGGCCTGCGAATACTAGGGGTGCCATCCGTGGTAAGGACTATGTCGGTGTCCTTGCCGGTGTCGATAATGGTGCTACGGTCGAAAACATCTTTATCAAGTATAATGTTTCCGGCGAAAATTACGTTGGCTCTCTTGCCGGTAAGAAATCTGCAGGCTCTGTCGTGAGGAGCGCGTCTAGATTCCTGGTCTCGGGCAAGGAACATGTGGGCGGTCTCGTGGGCTTTTTGGGCGAGGCCAGCGTGACGGATTGCTATTCTATCGCAAATGTCGCGGGAACAAAGAATGTCGGCGGCTTGGTGGGTTCTTCTGACAAGGCAATCGTGAAAAACTCGTTTGCCGCAGGTCAAGTTACGGGCGATTCTAAATGGGGTGGCCTTGCGGGCTCTGACAACAAGTCGACCTACACCTCGGCCTATTATGATACGACTCTCTGGTATGTTAATACGACAGCCGCGGGGGATCTCCGCAATACAACAGAGATGGTCAAGAAGGAAAACTACGAAGGCTGGGATTTCGATTCGACATGGAAGATTGCAGCGGATTCGACTTATCCCTATTTGTCCTGGCTGACCAAGGCTTATTATATATCCAAGACAATGAAGGAAAAGATTTATCCGAATCAGGCTGTGGATCAGACCATGATGAAAATGGCCGGTTCCGGTACGGAAAAAGACCCGTTCTTGATCAAGACCTACGGAGACTTGAAATCAATCGGATTCGGAAAATACAAGCTGTCGGCCGTTTATCGCTTGGCTAACGATATCGATGCCACCGCTTCCAGGACGGATGAGCGTTTTGCCGTCGGAGGAACAGGATTCAAGCCTATTGGTAAGTACGATGTGTTGGAAGAATTCTGCAACTGTTACGGTGTTGTCCTTGGCGGTTACGCAAAACAGGATACCGGTGCGTTTACCGGCGAATTCCATGGTGGCGGCCATAGCATCGACAGCTTGTACACGGGATTTTGGGATAAAGAGTATAAGACTGTAGGATTTATTGATACGGTTGCCAAATCTGCGGTTGTAGACAGCTTGACTTTCAAGGGCTATTCTGTCGGTCGCGAAGATTTTGGAATGAAAATAGGTGGCGTTGCTACGGTGAACAATGGTACTATCCGGAATGTGGATGTCGACATTGTGATGGACAGTGTTTATCAAAGTGCGGGGGTCGTGTTCAGGAACTATGGTTCCATCGAGAATGTATCGGTTAAAGGAAAAGTCAATGGCAGCAGACTTGCATCCGGTATTGCACACTTGAATTACGGAACCATTGCTAATGCCAAAATCGATGCGCAATGGATTGGTGGCAGTTCCGCCGCCGGTGTTGCTGCACTGAACTGGGGGACCATCAAGAATGTTTCTGTTAAGGCGAATGTAAAGGAAAACTCTGGCTTTGTAGGTGGCATTGCCGGGTTAAACGCTCCTAGTGGATCGATTGATAAGAGCTCTGTGAATGTTGATGTATCTGGACAGAAATCATCTTCAGAAGGTTTCTCCATTTCTTACGAAGATGGTGGGGAACTCTCGGTATATTATAACGTGCAAGGCGTTGCAGGCCTTGTCGTAGTCGATAGCGGAACGGTCAAGAATTCTACGGCGTCGGGCGTTATCAATGCAAAAGGAGCCCTCTACGTAGGTGGCTTGATTGCTAAGGCTTACAGCAAAGAATTGAAAGGGCTGCATGCATCCGTTGATGTTGCTGGAGATCATTATGTCGGCGGCTTGGTCGGCTTGAACGAAACAACTATTTCGGAATGCTATGCCACCGGAAGCGCTGAGGGAACGGGAACGTTCAGCTATTCTGGAGCTTTTGTTGGTCACAACAAAGGCTTGGTAGAACGCTCATTTGCGACCGGAAATGCATATAGTGCCGCCAGCTTTGTCGGCGGAAACGACGGAACAATCCGGCAGTCTTATTCTACGGGAAATGTCGAAGGCACGGGTAGCTTTGCCCATAACAACCAGTCAGTAATAGAAGACTGCTATTCGACGGGTGATGTGCTTGCTATAGATTCATACTATGGTTTTGGTTTTGTCGAAATTAACGGCAATGATGCAGAGGTAAGAGGATACTCTTCTGGAAGTGCATTTAAAGACGGAATCCGTTTCTGCGATGGCTTGCCTGCAAGAACGAAGCCCTCGGATGAGTATTACTATTTAGCCGAAGCCTGCAGTGATTCGATGATTGTCGGAAAGGGCCTGTCCAATGCTCAGATGAAAATGCAGAAGTCTTTTGCCGCATTCGACTTTGATTCGGTTTGGTACATCGCCGAAGGCATGAGCTACCCTCAGCTTCGCAATATGCCGAATCCGCCGGTGGTTTCGAATGGGGAACTTCTCTATAGCGCAAAACCCCTCGCGAAGGAAATCCGCGCCGAACTGCTTGCCGGTGCCTTCGTGATGGATTCTACGGCGAAGAAGGTGCTTAAGCTGGATTCTGCAAGTGAGGCCTTACTCGATTCTCTGGAAAACGAAAAAGCACCTTACGGAAAGTTTGTCATCTCTTACCGTGTGGGAATCCTTTTCGATTCTGATACGCTCTGGAGCAGGACAGCCAGCGTTGAACTCAATATCGAAAAGACGACGGGTGCTCACGCTCGCGAAATCGCGGTGACCCATTCGCTCGGTGCTGCATTCCGCGACGGTCATGTGGCTCTCCATTTCGCAATTCCTGACGCGGGTGCGGTAAAGTTCTCGCTCATGGATATGCAGGGCCGCGTCGTGAAGGCCTTTGACTTGGGACGTCGCGCAGCGGGAGAGTATTTCGAAACTGTCGCTGCCGAGGGAATCGTTCGCGGTCGCTATATTGGTGTGCTGCAGGTGAATGGCCGTGTGACAGACAAGGTAATGCTGCTGAAACGGTAAAATACGACCTTTAATAGTTAATCAAGGGCTCTCGCAAAATGCGGGAGCCTTTTTGTTTTGTGTTTCGGGGATTTTGTTTCATGGATTTTGAACTTTGTTTTATAGATTGCTAAAAATTTTTGCATTCGGATATAAAGTGGCGAAATTAGCTTAAAAACGCAAATCCTGTTTTAAGAAAAATGTTGCATGGCGTTTTTTAAAATTCTATTTTATGGTCATGATGAAATCAGTTATTGAATACAAAGACTATCGCGAGTACGTACTCGATTACTACCGCGAGCGCAAGCGCACCTCGGCGTTTACATGGCGCGAGTTTGCGAAGATTGCGGGTTTCGCATCGGGGTCCTACCTGAAGCTTGTTTGCGACGGTAAGACTCGACTTCGGGAAGAGGGAGCAAAGAAAACGGCCTTGGCAATGGGGTTGCTGGGGTTTGAATTCGACTACTTCGTTTTGATGGTTCGATACGAAAACGCAAAGACAGATCGAGAGAGAAAGAAGTGCTTCGAGGAAATGGAGGCATTGAGTTCTGCGCATCACGTGAAAATTCTAGGCAGCGAGATGTACACGTTCTATGAAACGTGGAAACATTCCGTGGTCCGTGAATTGGCCGTGGCGATGCCCGGGGCGAAACCGCACGAAATCGCGAAGGCTTGTCGGTTGCCTATTTCGGCGGCCGACGTAAGCGGCAGTTTGCGATTCCTTTTGAATGCAGGGTTTCTGACGATAGATGCCAAGGGCATTTACCACCAGACGAGCCATTCGATTACGACGGGGCGCTTAAAGGTGGTTTCGGTAGCGGTGCACTCGTTGCTGCGCCAGATGGGCGAATTTGCGCTCGAGGCTTTGGACAAGTTGCCCATTTCGGAACGCCACTTTAGCGGTGTTACCATGGGCATGACTGCCGAAAGCTATGAAAAGGTCATCGAGGAACTCACGGAGTGCCGCAAGCGCATCGTGTCGATTGTCTCGGCCGACAAAAAAGTGGAAAAGGTCTGCCGTTTGAACATGCAGCTTTTCCCCCTCTCTGAAAAATTAAATTGTGACCCGACTGATTTGGGTAAAGGAGCATGAAATGATTCATTTTTTTGACGAAAGAAAAACAGGGGCGGTTTGGGCTCTTGCTTTGACAGCGTTGCTCGGCGCTTGTTCCAATGTGGAAACCTCTGGCACGAGCGAAGAAGCGGAAGGCGTTATCGCCATTTCCGACAAAAAGATTGCGGGTGTTTCGCAGAAGGGCCCGTTTGTAAAGGGCTCCGAGGTGACGCTCAGGGAAACCTCGAAAAAGGGAGATTTCGAGCCCACCGGTAGAGAATTTACTACCAAGACTATCAGCGACAAGGGCGATTTCAAGTTTGACGGTATCAATTTGGAAAGCCAGTATGTGCTTCTTTCTGTAGAAGGCCGCTACGAGCGAGAACACACGGGTGAAGCTTCTAGCTGCCCGATGCGTCTCGACGCAGTTTCCGACTTGGAAAAACGTGAAACGGTGAATATCAACCTCTTGACTCATTTTGAATACAAGCGCGTGCTGAATCTGGTCAAGGAAGGCAAGACCTTTGCCGAAGCCAAAAAGCAAGCCGCAAAGGAAGTCCTTGGCGCGTTCGGTGTCAAGATCGATGTTTCCTCTGCAGAAGACTTGAATATCTACAATTCGACGGATGGCGACAGAACGCTCTACAATATCAGCCGAATTATAGATGAACAGCCTGAGTGGAATTATTGGCACGATTGGTATAATGCTGATGACGATGTCGATTGCTCCAAATTGCAAGATTACATCGACGGGTTTACCAATGACTTTGCCGATGACGGTGTTCTCGCAGATTCGATTATGCAGGATCTCGCTGGCGAAGGCTATAGCTCTGCCAAGGAATGGAGCAATATGATGGATGTCGATGAAGACGATATCAAGAGAAAGGACGAGGCTAATCCGGATGATATCAGTATCCGTTTCTTGAAGAGTGAATACGATTTCGGTATTCTTGTCTTCTTGAATTATATGGATTTGGAACTCTGTATCGCCGACCTTTGGGGCGAATACAG
The DNA here is from genome assembly GCF_900316465.1 of uncultured Fibrobacter sp. NCBI lineage: Bacteria > Pseudomonadati > Fibrobacterota > Fibrobacteria > Fibrobacterales > Fibrobacteraceae > Fibrobacter > uncultured Fibrobacter sp. Next base: position 78,286 of record NZ_ONDD01000009.1, read on the forward strand.
AAAGCTGGACAAGGCCATGGTGCTTGACGGCGAACTTGTTGATTCGGGCTATTTCCTTTGCAACGGGTATTATTGGGACTTGACGACAAAAGAACATATCGATTCTCTCAAGATTCCAATTGACCACAAAACGGGAAGCATGACTGACCCGCGCGATGGACGTAAGTACCAGACGGTCAGCTTTGAATACGAAGGGAAAAAGTATGAATGGATGGCCGAAGATCTCAAGTATGATTCCAAAGAACTCTATACTTGGACGGAAGCTATGCAGATCGATGACAAGTACATGACGGAAGTCGCTGAAGATAGTTTGATTGGCGAAAAGCACCAGGGAATCTGCCCTGATGGCTGGCATGTCTCGAGTACCGAGGAATGGGATATCTTGGTGAATTACGTCGGTGACGTTAAAAACCTGCTTAACGAAAACTGGAGGACTTCTGATTTGGATGCCGCCTTTGGAAAGGATTTGATTGGCGTGTTCTACAACAGGTTTGATTTTAACCTGATGCCGATGGATACGGTTTACTTGGAAGTCTATTACCATTCTTACAGGCAGGACTCTTACCATATAGAGGAACTTGATGAGTTCATGAAAGAGCACTATCAATGGGAACTTGAATATGCTAAGAATGATGAGGAACGCGAAGAAATTGAAAAGTACCTTTCTCCAAGAGCTGTCGGTGACTATTACGTGCAAGTCTCTCCCTACGATTATCGTGTTGAAGAAGAACCTTTGAAAGAAGGCAAGGTGCGTTGCGTAAAGAACTAGAACAGATAAAGTAAAATACATTTGTTTCCCCCGGTTTGGACCCGAGAGCTGGGCAGGGGGAAGGTTAGGAGAGAGACCTCGCTAGGACGCTAGCGGGGTTTTTTCTTATATGACCGTTCGGCTCTATTGTATTCATAAAATGTGATATCGCCTCACTCTCGCCGTCACGGCATGCTTACGCTATGCCGCTTGCGGCTCACGCATGACCGTTCGGCTCTATTGTATTCATAAAAATGTGATATCGCCTCACTCTCGCCGTCACGGCATGTTTACGCTATGCCGCTTGCGGCTCACGCATGACCGTTCGGCTCTATTGTATTCATAAAAATGTGATATCGCCTCACTCTCGCCGTCACGGCATGCTTACGCTATGCCGCTTGCGGCTCACGCATGACCGTTCGGCTCTATCGCTTTCATGTTCTGGGAACATGAAAGTATGTTCTAAAATTGATTAATTTTTTAGAATTTTATAGAAATTGGTAAAATTTGGCTAAAAACGCAAATTTCATGTTCTATTAAGGTTAAATGAATCTATATTTGTAGTCATGAAGGAGATCATAGAATACACGGATTATCGTAAGTTCATTCAGGACTACTACGATGAACGCAAGCGCTGCTCTGCTTTTTCTTGGCATGCGTTCGCCCAGAAGGCGGGTTTTTCGTCAGATGTCTATTTGAAGTATGTTTGCGAGGGGAAAAAGAATTTGAGTGTCGGTTCCGCGGGCTCGGTGGCAAGTGCCATGGGCCTTGTCGGCTTTGAGTACGACTATTTTGTTTTGATGGTTTCTTATGCGCATGCAAAGAGCAACGAAGCTAAAAAGGCTGCGTTCGAAGAACGTTGCGCGCTGGCGAATGCTCACAAGGTTCGTGTGCTGGGGGACGAAGAGTTCAAGTATTTTAAGTCATGGAAAAATTCCGTGATTCGTGAATTGGCGCCGCACATGCCCGGCGCAAAACCGCTTGAGATTGCCCATGCCTGCAAACAAAAAATTTCGGCTGCAGAAGTTTCTGAAACACTTGATTTTTTGGTGAAGGCAAATCTCTTGAAAAAGGACAAGAACGGAAATTACCGGCAGACGGACAAGACGATTAAAATGGCGCCGGTGGAGGCCGTGCCGCTGGCCGCTCGCGATTTGCAGCGCCAGATGGGTGAATTTGCCATCAGGGCGATTGACTTGCCGATTTCGGAACGAGTCATGTCGGGTTATACGCTTGGGCTTACGCATCGTGCGTACGAGCGCATCAAAAAAGAGACTGAAGATTATTACCGCCGCGTGGTGGCGATTGCGACAGAGGAAGACGAAACGGAACAGGTTTATCGCTTGAACGTGCAGTTGTTCCCATTGAGCGAACATTTGAAAACCGAAAAGGAAACAGTTTTAAAAAAGGGGCAGAGAAAATGAGAAAAATGATGAGCAAGGAATTGTTTATGAAACGGAATCAAATTATAGGGTGTCTCGCGATTGGGGCCATGTTCTGGGCCTGTTCCAGTAGCGATTCCGATAGTATGGATCTCGGCGGCGGCGCTTCGGGCGATGCTGGCGTTACCGCTGTCGTAGACTGGGAAGTTGCTGGCGTTTCGCAGAAGGGTCCGTTCGTGACAGGTTCTGCAGTGACCGTGCAGGAACTGGACGGCATTACGCTCAAGCAGACCGGCAAGAGCTTCAAGGGCTCTATCAAGAGCGATAAGGGCGACTTTGCTATCAAGGATATCAATCTAGAGTCGCAGTATGCAATCCTTGAAGCTTCGGGCTACTACCGCGACGAAATCTCTGGCAAGAAGTCTTCGGGCATGGTGACGCTCCGCGCGCTGACTGACCTTTCTAACCGCAAGACGGTGAATATCAACTTGCTCACGCACCTGGAATACGAACGCGTGTTGTACCTGGTCAACAAGAAGAAAATGTCGATTGCCGATGCGAAGGCCCAGGCTGAAGAAGAAGTGCTTTCCTCGTTTGCAATCAATGGCGACTTTGGCGAATCCGAAGATCTGAATATCTTTGAATCGGGTGATGGCAATGCGGCGCTGCTTGCAGTGAGCGTGTTGATGCAGGGCGATGCCGATGTGGCGGGCCTTACCGAACGCATGGGTGAATTCGGTATCTCGCTTGCTGAAGGTGGCCGTTGGGACGATGCCGACACCAAGACCGCGATTGCGGACTGGGCCTGTGATATCGACCTGAAGGGCTCACTTTCGAAGGTGCGCAAGAATGTGGAAGACTGGAAATATGCAGATACTGTTCCCGCATTCGAAAAATATGTCACGAACTTCTGGTGGGATAATTACGGTCTCGGTGTTTGCAATGACAAACGCGAAAACGAAACCAAGCGCAACATAAACAAGCTCAGCAATCTGTACAACGAATACTTCGTGTGCGAAAAGGGCCGCTGGCATATTCCTGGTGACGAACCGCTGTCCAGCTCGTCGGTTGAAGATGCTTCAGAAAGTTCTTCGTCGTCGCCGGCCGGAGTGTCAAGCAGCAGTTCGGTCCAGAACCCGTCCGGAATCTCTTTTGGAACCATGAAGGATTCTCGTGATGGACAGGAATATAAGACGGTCCGTATCGGCAATCAGGTCTGGATGGCTGAAAACCTGAACTATGCCGCCGAGGGTAGCCGTTGCTATGGCGATGACAAGAAGAATTGTGAAAAGTATGGACGCTTGTATAACTGGGACATTGCCTTGGATACGACGAGCGAAGGATGTGGCGTAAATTTCAATAGATGTACCTTGAAGAGTGATTTTTATCCCCGTCAAGGTGTGTGCCCCGATGGATGGCATTTGCCAGATCTTGGAGAATGGGATGACCTTATAGAATATACTGATGATGATGTTGACGGAGAAACTTTTGGATTCAGTTTGCAGTCGTATTATTGGGACGATGATTGGGAAAAGCAGTATGGCACGGACAAGTTTGGATTCAATGCCAAGTCTGCAGGCATGTTTGATGGCGAAAAATATGTAGGATTGGATTCCGCGGCTATTTTCTGGACGTCGTCAAAAATAGTAGACGTTATTATGAATGGTGCCATCACTACCTTGAACTATGTGATGTTGGAGAAAAAATCTTCTGGGATTACAAGGTCTCGAGGTGGCGATGTTGAATGGGGGCTCTCTGTCCGCTGCGTCAAGGGGACGGGCACGAAGAGGACGAATTCGGAAGAATCCTCTTCCAGCGTCGCATCTTCGAGTTCGGTTTATAACCCGTTTGTGTATGTTGATCCGGCAGATTCAATCAGGAATTTGCCTAGCGGGTTTGAATTCTTGAGCGCTTATAAAAAGCTAGGGTATATGAACTTTGAAAATGGCAAACAAGAAGTCTGGTTCTTGAATTCGAAATATTCTACTTCGTCCTTTGTTAGGGATACGATGGCGGAAAATCTTGTCAATACCTTGGGTACGCTGGGATATGCTTTTGATGGCGCCGTCTTTAATGATTCCGTGTCGCCAATATATGAAGATACTTCCTATATCTATTCGTTACATGAGGGCAATGATGTCTACAAGGTTGCCTTAACCCTAGTCAATGAAGGTGGTGTGACAGTGGGCAATTACTCCATAGACGTAAAGGTGGTTATTCTCAAAGATGGATTTGAGGAACTCCCTACGGCCGACAAGACTTCATTGCGCTTTGAATCAGATATACCGGAAGAACTATCTTTTGTACAAAGTTATATTTCGTCAAAGGATTTGGTTTCTTGGGATGACGATTCGCTCACAACATTCTGGTATGCTCGCCATGGAACCACTTTCGTCACGACGCAAATGACGCAAGAATATGTTTGGGATGCAGTGAAAGAAGAGGCTGCTAAAGATAGTTTGGAAATCATGAGGAAGGTCTTAGTTGAAAATGGCTTTAATTTTGTAAAATCAGATTCAATAGCCCAAAGTGAATTTATCAGTAAGAGTGCTTATAAGCGGTATGCCTATACGAACGATGGTTTGATTCGACGTCATTTTTACGAAAAGGAAACGTCGGTTGCAAAATACGAGATTGTAGTCTATGTTGGCTCGAGTTGTTCAATTCTGGGGGCTAGCTATCGGTATGAGTATGGCTATTCTATTGAAATCCATACTCAATACAAGAACAAACCCGAATAGATATTCGCTAGGAGGAGAATGAGAAGGGGCCCGCCTGTCATGGTGGGTCTTTTTGTATTCCAGGAATACAGGTGTATTCTACAAATTGTCTAAATTTCTACAATATAAACATAAATAGTAAAATCTGAACAAAAATGACTATTTTGTGTTCCGTAGCAAAATGAAAAGTCTATATTTGTACTCAAGAAGGAAATTTGAGGAGAGGGTTGTTGACGAGTATAAAGAGGAGGTTGGCTAGGAGTAAATTCCCTTGCAATGGGGGTTCAAGGGAAAAAGCCTCGCGGAAAAATCCGCGGGGTCTTTTTATAACTAGTCGTGTTTGGTCACGTGTCCTTGGAATACGAAATTGTGTTCTATTTTGCTTAAATTTTTAAAATTTTTGACAAAAATGGTAAATTTTAAAAGTAAATCGTAGATTTGTGTTCTAAATCATCAAAAATTGTCTATATTTGTGACCATGAAGGAGATTGTAGAATATACCGATTATCGTAAGTTCATTCAGGACTATTACGATGAACGCAAGCGTACTTCGGCGTTTACCTGGCGAGACTTCGCTCGAGATGCGGGGTTTTCGTCGGCGGTTTACCTGAAGTATGTTTGCGAAGGCAAAAAGAACCTGAGTGTTGGTGCTGCGGGTTCTGTTGCAGCCGCAATGGGGCTTGCCGGTTTTGAACATACTTACTTTGTCTTGATGGTCTCGTACGCTCACGCAAAAAACGACGAGTCGAAACGGGCTGCGTTCGAAGAACGTTGCGCTCTGGCGAGAGCACATAAAGTAAGGGTGCTTGGGGTCGAGGAGTTCAATTATTTTAAATCGTGGAAAAATGCGGTGCTGCGAGAACTTGCGCCAAATATGCCCGGTGCAAAGCCGCTAGAAATGGCTCATGCGATAAAGCCCGCGATAACCGCTGCCGAAGTCACGGAGACGCTCGACTTTTTGGTGCGGGCAAAGCTCTTGAAAAAAGACAAAAACGGAAATTACCAGCAGACGGACAAGGCGATTTCGATGGGCTCTGTAGACGCCGTGCCTGTGGCTGCCCGCGATTTGCAGCGCCAGATGGGCGAATTCGCCGTAAAGGCAATTAATTTACCGCTTTCGGAACGCGACATGTCGGGCCTTACCATGGGCCTCACCCGTAAATCTTACGAACGGATTCGTAAGGAACTCGCAGATTGCCGCCGCCGAATTATCGCGATTGCCTCGGAAGACGACGAGACGGAACAGGTTTACCGATTGAATTTGCAACTGTTCCCGCTGAGTGAACCTTTGGCAAAAGAAAGCAAGACTTCAGTTAAGAAGGAAGGAGACAATGAAAAATAACTTGTGCAAGATGACCAAGAAAAACTTGGCCTTTGCTTCTGCATTTATAGGCATGTCGCTCTTTGCTGCATGCTCCAGTACTGATGACAAGGGCGTTGCAGGCGGCGTCTCGGAAGATGCCGGCTTTGTGGCACTCAAAGATGTCGAGGTTGCAGGCGTTGCCCAGAAGGGGCCGTTCGTGAAGGGAGCTACCGTGACGGTGCAGGGGATTGACTGTAAGACCATGGAACTTTCGGACGAAATTTTTGAAACCGAAGTCAAGAGCGATAAGGGCGACTTTGCCGTTGACAGTATGTCTTTTGCGTCGACGTGCGCTTTGTTCGAAGTTTCGGGCAAATATTTTAACGAATTGACCGGCAAAAAGTCCAAGAACGCGGTTACGATCCGTGCGATTACCGATTTGAAGGATCGCAAGAACGTGAATGTCAACATGCTTACGCAGTTGGAATACGAACGCGTGAAGCACCTTGTTGCAAAAAAGAGCAAGTCTTTTGCCGATGCAAAAACTCAGGCGCAAAAGGAAGTCCTTGCTGCATTTGATATCAAGGGTGAATTTGACGAATCGGAAGAGTTGAATGTCTTTAAATCCGGTAACGGAAACGCAGCACTCCTCGCCGTAAGCGTGATGATGCAGTCCGGAACAGATGCAGATGGGCTTGCCAAGCGTCTTGACAAGTTCAACGATTCCTTTGCCGAAAGCGGCAAGTGGAAAGATTCTACGACCAAGGCCAAAATTGCTGAATGGGCCGCCTCTGTCGCCGCAGACGGCAAGCTTGATTCCATTCGCAAGAATATCGAAGGCCTGGATTACGTTGACGAAGTTCCCGCGTTCGAAAAGTACATTCCCGCTGTAGAACCCGCTGATTCGACCGAAGAAGAATCTTCTTCTAGCGATGAATCTTCGTCTTCTGTCGAAGTATCGTCTTCCAGTGACGTCGTTACGAGTTCCGAAAGCGAGCCTAAGATTGACTCCACGAAGCAATCGAGCAGCAGTAAGCAGGATTCGCGCGACAGCGTTGTGACTTCTAGCAGCAGCGGGGCCGTTGCCGATACGGTGCTGTCTAGTTCTGCAAAGGCGGATAGTTCCGCGAAGGCGGATTCCCTGGAGCGCGATACGATTAGATCCTCGAGCTCTTTTGTAGAGGATACTTCGAAAACGGATGTACAGGATTCCGTAAAAAGAGATTCCTCGGTTTATGATTCGATTGATCCTGCAATTTACAGGATGATCGATTCCATAAGGTCCACAAGGCGAGAGCCCTCGAATCCTGTTCCTGTAAAGGATTCTGCAGTTTGTGCTGATGAAGTCTTTCCTTGGGAATTGGAAAACTTGTTGGGAAACAGTCTGGAACAATTGAACCTTCGTTGTGACGGTGATACCATTGTTATCAACTGGCGAATCCGCCACACGACTGAAGAATTCTTGGATACTCTTTCTAGAACCTATGTATTGGCGGCTAGCGATGATCAAGAGGCGATTGACAGCCTGACCAAATTTAGAGAGGAGTGGTTGGATACTACTTACGGGTATGAACGTGCTCGCAGTTTTGAATACGGCAGGAATGACCTGATGGAATTCTTGTGGGGCTATTCATATACGGATGTGGATGCGGACATCTCTCGGATTGGAGATAAGGTTCATGTTTACTATTACTCGAAAAGGTTGAAGAATTTTATATATACGGTTGCCGCTTATCCGATGGCAGAAGTGATAATGAATGCTAGTGGTTGGCGTACAATACGCTATGGATTTATTCTGGATGTATATAGCGTTTATATAACAAAGTAATTTCTCCTCACTCTCTAAAAAAGCGGCCCTGCCAGAAATGGCAGGGTTTTTTTGTGTTCCTGGGATACTTGCTTTGTATTCTAGATTATTAAATTTTTAGTAATTTCTATAAAAACTGTAAAATTTAAAGAAAAACGTTAATTTTGTGTTCTAAAGTCTTAAAATCTACCTATATTTGTAGGTGTGAGGGATGTGGAAAACACTCCAACAAAGAAGGGAAAATGAAAAAGAAAAACAAATGGTATGAAGTTCTTGGCGCGAGTCTGTTGTCTGTTTCGGCAATGTACCTCTGCACGTCACTGGTGGTGACGGGCTGCTCTGTTGACGATGGCAGCTTGGATGCTCTCGATGCGAACGAAACTTCCGAAGTCGTGGAATCCGGCAGTGATGAAGAAGTTGAATCTTCGGAAGTAGAGAAATCCTCAAAGCCCGAAGAAACGTCGAAAGAAGAAGCTGAAGCCTCTGAATCTGAAGAACAGGAACCGGCTGACGCCGAAGAAACTGCCGAAGCCGAAGAAACTGCTGACGCAGAAGAAAAGCCGACAACCACTCCAGAAACAGAAGAACCGGCTGAATCTGGCGACGAAACTGCGCCTGAAGAATCTACTGAACCTGAAGAAACCGCAGAACCGGCGGAACCGGCAGAGCCCGCGGAAACCACAGAGCCCGCAGAACCGGAAACACCTGTTGAAACTACAGAACCGGACGGTGGGAAAAAAGTTGCGCGTCATACAAGGGAATGGTACGATCTTCGCGACACGGTGTCGTACTTCATTCAAGAAGAATGTTGGCGAGATAAGAATGCGCTGGAAAAACTAGAAAAGAATCGTTATTCGCTCATTAGCCGTTGTGAGTGGGATATCGAAGTCAATGATTGCTCTATGGAAGAATCGGCATTTCATGCTGCTTATCAAAGTAATGAAGACGTGATGCGTAAGCTCACTGATGCAGGCATTCTTTGGGACGGTAGTGAATGGGAAGGCTGGAATCCGATTGAAGACGGCGAGTCTACCGTTGTTTTGGATACGGCATTGAGTGCTTGGAGCAACGGACGTGTTTACGTGCATGCGGTGTATAGGGTGAGCTACCATTTGAATTCGGATCCGGATACCGAACATAGTTTCTTGCTTGACGTCCCCGTAAAATATATGCGGGTAGATTAAGGATTTCAATTTTTTTCAATAGGAAGGTAGAAAATGAAAAATAAATGGCCTGAATTTCTTGGGACGGGTCTGCTGTCTGTTTCAACGATGTTCTTCTGCACCTCTCTAATGGTGACAGGCTGTTCCAGTAACGACAGCAGCAGTGTTGCCGGGGGCGATACGGAGGAATCCCTCGAAGAGGAAGATTCCGACAGTGACGAAGGAGTTTCTTCGTCTTCGGTTGCAAGCAAAGATAAAAAGGCGAAGTCTTCGAGCTCTGAAAAGAACGAGAAAATCGAATCTTCGAGTTCCGAAAAAGCGGATTCTTCTAGTGTCGAAGAATATGCAATTAAGAATATGACTTTAACTGGCGTGGCGCAGAAAGGCCCGTTCGTTGAATCTATAGTCGAATACAGGGAACTTAATTGCAAAACGTTAAGAATAACAAGCAATGGGTATGTTTATAAAGGTAGTGTGGAAAATGGAGTGTATAATCTTGAAAATCTCAACACGATTTCTCCATGTATTGAAATCAGTGTGTGGGGCAAATATCTAGATGAACATACTGGGAAAAAGTCGAACAAAGACATTCGACTACACGCCTTTGTTAATTTGGAAAAACGTAGCACCGTGAATATTAACGTGTTTACGCAGCTTGAATACGACCGCATAATGTATCTTGTGGAAGAAAAGAAAATGCCTGTGGCAGAAGCAAGGGCTCTGGCGAAAAAGGAGATCCTTGCGCTGTTTGATATTAAAGACGATGTCGGTGATTTTGCTGATTTGGATATCCTTAAGCCTGGAGATGGCAACGCAGCACTTTTGGCTGCAAGTGTGCTCTTGTCGGCACAGACCAATTTAGACAAGAAAGCTTATCTTACTTATAGCATAGACTCGTTGGGGGATTCTTATGCTAAAACGGGTGAGTGGGATAACGAAATGAAAACCAAAATTGCCAACTGGGCTAAATCAGCCAAAGAAAATGGCCAACTGGAAACGATTCGCAAAAATGTGGCCGGGTGGAAAAACGTAGAAGCGGTTCCCGAGTTCGAAAAATATGTAGAATCATTTGGCGAAAAATTCTCCAACCCAGAAAATGAGGAGCCTTCAAAGGAGTCTTCTCATCCGAAGGAATGGCACGAACTTCATGACATTGTTTACCATTATGTTCTAGAAGAAAATACTCCTGAAACCTTGGATAAAGGATGTTGCAAAGGAATTGATCGAGAAGATGAAGAAACGAATTTAGAAGAATACTTGATGGATCTAGATGCCTTTAAAGCAGAATATAATTTTGATGACAAAAGTAGTATGTATGACATAGAATGTTTGGGGAGTTCCAAAGTAAGGAATGATGCTAGAATATGGGATGGCGATGAATGGGACGATCCTCGATATCCGAACGTTCATTATGAAGTCTGGCTAGACACGACGTGTGTAGGGGAAGCATACGAGTATGATTCGGATAAGATTAGTGCTGTTGCAGGATATATGATTCGATATACTGTTGGGGTGGCTCCGGATGTTGAAGTACATACTGTTCTTATACAGTTCCACATCAAGCTCAATGCGCTTGATATACCCTACAATCCGCCCAAGAAAGAAGACGACTAAAACCCTTTTGTCTCATCACTAAAAAAAGAACCCCGCTAGTTTGCTAGCGAGGTTCTTTTTTAAGGGTGGGTGACCGGACTCGAACCGACAACATCCAGAATCACAATCTGGGACTCTAACCAATTGAGCTACACCCACCATGATTGTGAGCCCAAATATAAAAAAGCCACCCCGATTTTCAAGGGTGGCCCTGCAATTTTTTTGTAAAATGCGCCTTTTTAGTCGTTTTTCAGCTTCGAAATGATGCGCAGGTAGTTTGCGCGCTTGAAATCGTTGCGGTGTTCTTCGCAGAAACGGGGGTAAATGTACTGCTTCGGGAACACGCGGATGGTGAACAGCTCGTTGCAGCCTTCGAGGCAGCACTTGAAGGTGAGGTCCATGGATTCCGTGTAGTTGTGGCGGAAGATGATGTTCTTGGACTCGATGTTGTCCACGTCCTTCTTCTGCTTCTGGCGCTGCTTGATGTCGCGGTGCAATTCGCAGTACTTGGCGATCGGGTGGCCCCAGAATTCGCGGCCGCAGCCGGGTTCCTGACAGACTTTCAGCTTGATACGCTTTTTCTTTTTGTACTTGGGTAATTGCATAAAAAACCTCGGTTTAAGGGTAAATATAGTAAAGTTTGCCGTCTTTTTCATTTTTGGGGGTAAAATCAGACAGTTTTGCCGATTTTGGCGTGTATATAAGAGGACCTCTTAAAATCGGAGACTGCTATGAACCGTTGGATTTACATGTGGGTGCTGCTTTGCGCCATACTTTGGAGTGCACTCCTTTGCGTTTTTGGGGGCGCTTTGCTGTCGGGTTGCTCTTACGACAGTGGCTGGGGCGCAGAGCCCGAGCCACTGAGGGTTACATTCTTGGATGTGGGGCAGGGACTTGCCGTGTTGCTGGAACACGACGGGCATTTTGCGCTGTACGACACCGGGCCCGACTCGGCGGGTCTGGTGGACACGCTTGCCGGTCGTGGTGTCAAGGCCCTTGACTGGGTGCTGGTGAGCCACTTTCACCGGGACCACGGCGGTGGGTTTATGGAAATGGGGGCTGCAATCGAGTCGGGGCGGCTCAAGGTAGGGCGCCTTTTGGTGGGGCTGGACACCGCGGTGGGCTTTGTGAGCGATAGCGTCTTTAAGGTGGCGCGGCGGTACAAGATTCCGGTCGATACGCTGGAACGCGGCGACACGGTGTACTTCGCCGAGGGCCTAAGGCTTGAATGCTTGTGGCCGGTCAGTTACGGGCGCTTTGGCGAAAATCGGGCGAGTGTGGTCCTCATGGGCTCTATGGTTGGTCCGCAGGCGGGGCGTGAAAGCGCAATCCTGCTAACAGGCGATTTAGATACCGTGGGCGAAAACCGCCTAATGGAACTCTCGCGCGACTTGTCGGCAGACTTGCTCCAAGTCGGGCACCATGGTTCTGCGGGCAGTAGCGGGCTTCAGTTTCTGGCGCAGGTGGCCCCCAAGTATGCGGCCATCGGGGTCGGTAAAAATAACCGCTACGGCCACCCCAAAGACGAGGTGGTAAACAAGCTCTACATTGTCACGGGCGATTCGTCGGCGGTGTACCGTACCGACTTGCACGGGAGTTTCAGCTTTGAAATGTGGCCTGGTGTCGGGCTTGTCGTTCCCTGAAGTTATTCCCGGAAACCCACGCGGGCCTGGAAATGGCAGCGGTTCGTGGTCGGGCTCTTTTCCATGTCGGCGTTCATGCCGAAGAATACGGCGTGATGGTTTGTATCCTTAAAGCGGATGATGTTCACGTTTGCGCCGAGCGGCACTTGGTTCACAAAGTTCAGCTGCAGCGAGCGGATGCCGCGTTCCTTGATTTCTTCTTTGCTCAGGCAATCGAGAATCCATTCCACATAGCGGCAGTGGTTCACATGGTGGTTCAAATCAAGGTCGCTGTTACGGGCACGTTCCGTATAAACTAATTGAGGCTCTTCGCCCATGGGCAAAACCGAGAGCATCTCGGGCATGGCGCTCTTTTCGAGCTGAATGGGGAAGGGGTACGGGCTGTTTGACGGCGGCTCTGCAAAGCCGGTCTTCAAGTTCACCAAAATCCAAGAAGACGTGCCTTCGGCCAAAGCGTGGCCCTGGCTATCGACGACGGCGTAGTCCTTCAAGACGACCTTGTCTTTGTAGATTTCCTTGATCCAGGTAGAAACGTGAAGCTCTTCGCCCATGACCGGCGTGTGATTGATGCGGACCTTCATGCGCGTGATGGCCGAGGTGTAGCCGGCCTTGATCATGCGCCACAGGCCAAATCCACCCCGCTCGGCGTCAGCGATGGCGGCTTCTTCCATAAACTGGAAAAGGCGCGAAAGCTTGAGTCTGCCGTATTCGTCGCAGTCCGAAAAACGTACGGTGAATTTGAGTTCTGTGATTTCGCTCATCATTTAACGCTCCATAATGTCTATCAGCTTATTTAATTTATAAATTTATGACCATGGATACACCCTTTATTCGTCCCAGTCATATTCAGATTCCTGCTTTGAAGTCTTATAACGGCGAACTTCGCGTGCCGGGTTCCAAAAGTATTACCAATCGTGTGCTTTTGATTTCTGCCTTGGCCGAAGGAACCACTCGTTTGCACAACTTGTTGAAAAGCGACGATACCCGCTATATGGGCGAGGCTTTAAAGGCGCTTGGCGTCAAGGCCGACATGAACGACGACTTTACCGAAGCTGTTATCGAAGGCTCTGCTGGCCCGATCGATGCTCCGTCGGTCCTGATGGAAAACGACAACTACGTGGCAGGTCTTTATCTGGGTAATGCGGGCACGGCCATGCGCTCCCTGTGTGCGGCCTTGGCTCTTGGTCGCGGCGTGTTTCACCTGAGCGGTGAAGAACGCATGAAGGAACGCCCGATTCGCGACTTGGTCGATGCTCTTAGATCGCTTGGCGCCGACATCGACTACATGGAAACTGAGGGTTTCCCGCCGGTATGCATTAACGCTCGCGGTTTGAAGGGCGGCTCGGTGTCTGTTCGCGGAAACATTTCGAGCCAGTACCTCACGGCGCTTTTGATTTGTGCCCCGTATGCAGAATCTCCGCTCCATATTCACGTGGAAGGCGATTTGATTTCTGCTCCGTACATTTTGCTGACGCTTGATGTCATGAAACAGTTCGGTATCGAAGTCAAGCATGCCGATCTCAAGGAATTTTATGTGCCCAAGGGCGTGTACAAGACTCCGGGCGACTACATGGTCGAAGGCGACGCCAGCTCGGCCAGCTATCCGCTAGCCGCCGCTGCCATTGCAGGCGGCAAGGTGCGCGTGCTCGGCGTAGGTAGCGATTGCCGCCAGGGCGATATCGCCTTTGTCGACGTGCTCAAGAAAATGGGTGCAAACATTACCATGGGTCCCGATTGGACCGAATGCACGGGCGTGGGCGGCAAGCTCAAGAGCCTGGGCGAATTCAACGCGGTCGAGATTCCCGATGCGGCAATGACGGTTGCGGTGCTCGCTTTGTTTGCCGACGCCCCCATGACCATTACGGGCATTGCCAGCTGGCGTGTCAAGGAAACCGACCGTATTGCGGCCATGGCGGCTGAACTCCGCAAGGTGGGCGCCGAGGTCCGCGAAACGACCGATTCCATTACGATTACGCCGCCGGAACACTTGCAGCCTGCAACCATCGAAACCTACAACGACCACCGCATGGCCATGTGCTTCAGCTTGGTCGCTTTGGGTGGCGTGCCGATCAAGATTATGGATCCGGCTTGCATTAATAAGACGTATCCGCGTTACTTTGATGATTTCTTGAGAATTGCCCAGTAGTCAATTTGTATTTTAGAGTAGAAACATGTTCAAGCGTATTTGTAGCATAGCCTTGTTTGTGAGCCTCGCCTTGGGCGGGGTGTCCGCACATGCTGTGCCGGAACTGAGGGCCATGCCGACACCCCCCGATACGCTTGTGCTATGGGTGATGGACCAGGATATTAACGCCGGGTCTGCGCTCCAGAAACTCATGAAAAAGTACACGCGGCATAGTGGAACTCCGGTCAAGATCCGATTCGTGGACTGGGGTGCCGCCTTCGCCGAACTCAACAAGACTTTGGTAAACGAAGCCGGCCCGGGTACCGATTTCCCGGATGTATTGCAGTTGGGTTCGACCTGGGTACCTTACTTTGCCAAGGCGGGCATGATAAGCCCTGTCACTGAATTGTTAGACGCTGTTGATACAAGTCGCTTTTTCCCGGAGGCCATGAAGTCTGGCCATATCGGTCGCGACTCGCTGGTTTACTCGATTCCTTGGTTCCTCGATGTTCGTGGATTCTTTGCGAACGAACGCATTTGGTTGGAACTGGGATTGCATGATACCGAAATTGAAACGTACCCGAAGTTCTATGGTGTACTTCGTGCCATTTCAGAAGCCAAGGTGACCAATCGACAAGAAGTCGAGGTGGTTCCGTTTGAATTCGGCGTGAAGGACGACTGGACTGGCTACCAGCAGATGTCTCCGTTCCTCTGGAATTTCGGTGGCGACTTTGTGGCCGAGGTCGACAGCGGTTACCGCAGTGCCTTGGCCGATTCCCTGACGCTGGTGGGGCTTTGCCACTATTTGAAGTTGTTGCGTGACCACGATGTTTCGCCGTACAACCTCAAGGAAAATTCGGCCCAGAGCGCAGACCGCTTTGTGCGTGCCGAACAGTTGATGATTTTTGGTACCTCCGAACTGATTCGTAAAATTGAATTCGATACGGAACTGGGCGGCCTGATGGATAGCCCGCTTGCTAAAGACGGCCTGATTACGTTGACTGGTCCCAAGGGCCCGTATGGAAACTTCTCGTTTGTGGGCGGAAGCCACTTGACGCTCCCGAAGAACAGCAATCCCATCAAACAGGTAAAGGCTCGTGACTTGTTCTTGTTCATGCTCCGTGCCGACAATATCGATTTCTATTCTAGACAGTGTGGCTTTATTCCGCCCGACAAGAGCTTGATTCGAATCTGGATGCAGGATAGCCGCTACAATCATTTGATTGATGGCCTTGAAAATCATGGCCGTAGCAGCCAGAACATTCCGGAATGGAGTGAAATCGAAATGATGGTGAACAGCATGGTGTCTGCCATTGCCGTGACCCTGCTCAAGCACGATTCTTCCGTGAACGACGAAATTGCACGCCTCGTGTTCGATACGCACCAGAAGATTAATCGCGTCTTGGGATACAACGATGGCGAAAAGGCTTCTGTGGTAAGACAACGCGTTCTTACGGCTCTGCAAACTCCGGTCGAAGAAACCAAGTACGAAAAGGGTTTTGGCTCGGTGAGCAAACAGTCTAAATTTAGCTTGCGACTTATTGTGGTGATATCTTTGGGAGCTGTTGCGGTCGTGCTGTTATTGGTGTTCTCTATCCGTCGTTTCCGCAAGCGCTAAAATTATGCGAAATATTTTTGCTTTAATTGGATTATTTGCAACTGTCGCTCTTGCCAATTTTCAATTGGATTCATTCCAGGTCTACGTAGATTCTGTGGTGCCTGGCTCCCGCTACGGACTTTCGATTCGCTCGGTAAAAACCGGCAACGAAATCGGTAACATTCGCGGGGTCGAAAAGTTTACGCCTGCAAGCACGCTCAAGACTTTGACGACTGCTGCTGCGGTGCATTTCTTGCCGCTCGATTATGCGCCCAAGACCGAAGTCTCTTTGAACGGTAGCGTACGCAAAAAGACTTTTGTCGGATCTATCAATATTCGCGGTGCGGGCGATCCGAATTTTTCGGGCCGCTATTACGCAGACCCGTTCCACATGCTGTATGCAATGGCCGATTCCATTCATGCCTTGGGCATAGATTCCGTTTCGGGCAAGATTAACCTGGATTCCAGCTATTACAAGGGCCCGTGGCGTGCCGAACACTGGCGCAAGAATTTTTATGATGCTTGGTACGGTGCCGAAATTGCTCCGCTCGGGTTTAACGACAACTGCACCATGATTCGCTTTAAGCCGGGTACAAAAGTGGGCGAGCTGGCCCGTGCCGAAGTGGTGCCCGATGTTGGCTATGTTGTTTTGAAAAATGAAATGGTGACTGTTCCGGGCAAAAAGCGCAAATGGACTTGGGCGCTCGATTCTGCAAAGCCCGAAATCACGATTGGTGGCGCCATCGGCATTGGCGTGGATTCTAGCCAGCTGGTGCTTCCGGTGCGTAACCCGATTGCTTACTTTAAGGCGGCCTTCATTCACGCTCTCAAGGAACGCGGAATTACTTTTAAGGAACAGCCCAATGTGCAAGAGGGAATCCAGATTGCCTCTTATACTTATTCGGCGGCCCCCTTCTTAAGCATTCTCGACGAAATCAATCAGCGCAGCCAAAACTTGCACGCCGAAACGATTTTCCGCAATTTGGGCGCCCAAAAGACGGGTGTGGGTAGTGTCGAAAGTGGCCGCGCCATGGAAATGAAATTCCTCGCCGAAATGGGAATTGATTCTACGGATTTTGAAGTCTGGGATGGTTGCGGACTTTCGCCCAAGAACAAGGTGAAACCTTCTACCGAAACCAAGTTGCTTGCCAAGATGGCCCGTCACCCCAAGGGCAGTTACTACATCAACAGCTTTGCGGGCCCGGGAATCGGAACGGGCGGCAAGCGCATGTTGGATTTGCCGTACCCCTGGCTCACTCGATTCAAGACGGGCTTTATCGGCGAAGTCCACGGCCTAGTAGGCTACATTTATACGCTTGATGGCGATACCCTTGCGGTGGCCATGTACTTGAATGAAACGGGTCGGAATCCGGATGCTCAACTCAAAGATGTGCTGGATACTTTGTGGAGCCGCCTCGTGTATCGCGCAAATGACAATTACGCCTCGTTCATGAAGATGAAACAGATGTGGCTCGGTGCGCAGAATGTGGCCGGCCTTACCGCAAGACTCGAATATTTCTCTCGCATGATGAAGGGAACTCCTTACAAGCTTGGCCCCATGGGCGAAAGCTATCTGGATTCTATCGAGAACAAGCCGCTGGTGTACATGGATTCAGTCGACTGCGTAACGTATCTGGAACATGCGCTCGCAATGGCCTTGTCGCCGAACGAAAACGAAATTTTCAATACGCTCCAAAAGATTCGCTACAAGGGCGGAAAGATTGGATTTACGACCCGCAAGCATTACTTGATTGCTGACTGGGTAGGCGAGGGCAAGTTTGCGCGCCCCATGCAGATTCCGGGTGATACGGTTGTCAAGCGTACCATGCCCCGACAGGATTTCTTCAAGGCGAAAAAGATCAAGTACGACACTCCCGATGCTCCGATGGATTTGCGCTACCTGCCTTACAATCGGGCAATGGAATTGGCGTCTAAGTCGTACGAAGGCCCGCTTATGGTAACAGGTGTTGCCTTTGTTGCCGGCGCGAATAATTTGGATGCAACGCATACGGGCTTTGTCATTTTCCGTAACGGCGAACTTCCGAAGTTGCGTCACGCTGCCTTCAAAAAGCACGTGATTGAATTGACTTTGAAAGATTACTTGGCGAGCCGCAAAGGCAAGCTCCCGGGAATCACTCTGTTCGAATTCCTGAAACAATAAGTCGAGAGTTCTTTCTTTGTCATGCCGGGCTTGACCCGGCATCTCCTTTTATAAGTAGCGATTATTCGCCTAAATCAAACGCAAGAATCGCGACGAGTTCGTGCTCGCCGCCTTCATTGCCTTCTGTATTCTGACCCTTCTCGAACAAAGTCCATGCATCCGGCATCCAGCCGTAGGCGGCCATCGTGAGTTCCTTGCCAATGGCGATTTCGGCGGCTTCTACCTCTTCCCAGCGTACGGGGCCTGCGGGCGCCTTGTAGTAGCGCAGCATTCCCAGCGCTTCCATGGATTCCGGGTAATTGTCTACCAGCTGGTAAACGCAATCCTTGTAGCTTTCGCCCTTCAGGCGAATTACGCGGTAAAGGCGCTTGTGGCCCAGGAATTTGGAAAGGTCACCGTGGTGAACGTCAATCTTGGATCCTTGCCCAAAGAACGTCATGAGCTCGCGGAAAATTTCCGAATCCTCTTCCATAAACGGGGAGAGTTTTTTGATCAGGCTATTGACTTCGTTCGCGAGCATGTTTAAATTATAGATAATTGAACCTTTGCGGTGTCAATTTTTTATCTTTTAGCTGTATAAAAAAGAGGCTTCAAAATGAAAAACGTAGTTCTTCTCGGTGCGACCGGTTCTATCGGTACTTCTAGCGTCGATGTCATTCACCAGCATTCCGACATTTTCAATCTCTATGCCGTTGCCGCAAACAGCAGTGTGGCGAAGGTTGCCGAAATCGTGCGCAAGTACAAGGTGGAACGCGTGTGCATGTTCAACGAAGCTGCCGCCAAGGAACTCGAAAAGGAACTCGGCATGAAGGTGCTCGCCGGCATGGAAGGCCTGTGTGAACTCGCTGCCGACCCGAAGGCTGATATCATCATCAACTCTCTGATGGGTGCTGTGGGCTGCCTCCCGACCATTACCGCTATTGAACACGGCAAGCATGTGGCTCTCGCCAACAAGGAAACCATGGTCATGGCTGGCCCGGTGATTTGGGACAAGCTTGCCGAAAACCCGAAGTCCTTCATCACGCCGATCGATTCCGAACACAGCGCTATCTTCCAGTGCCTCGAAGGCGGTAAGCGCGAACATGAAGTGGAATTCCTCGAAATCACGGCGTCCGGTGGCCCGTTCCGCGAATGGCCGATTGAAAAGTTTGAAAACATCACCGTGGCCGATGCCCTGAATCACCCGGTGTGGAGCATGGGCAAGAAGATTACCATCGACTCTGCCTCCATGATGAACAAGGGCCTCGAAGTTCTCGAAGCTCACTTCTTGTTCCACATTCCGTACGACCAGATCAAGGTGGTGGTTCACCCGCAGTCCATGGTGCATTCGCTGGTGCAGTTCCGCGACGGTTCCCTCATGGCCCAGCTCGGCGCTCCTGACATGCGCATTCCGATTCAGGTGGCGCTCACGTGGCCCGACCGTCTCAAGCTCGATACCAAACGTATCGACCTGCCGACGCTCGCAAAACTGACCTTCTTCGAACCGGACTTCAACAAGTTCCGCTGCCTCGCCCTTGCGTTCGAGGCGGGCCGCCGTGGCGGTATCGTGCCTTCGATGATGAATGCCGCGAACGAAGTCCTCGTTGACGCCTTCCTTAAAGGTAACCTCAAGTTCACCGACATCCCGCGCCATGTGGAAACGATTATGGCCGGTGCCCCGAACGTGACCGGTCACCTGACGCTCGACCAGGTGCTCGAAGCCGACGCCGAAGCCCGTCGCCTGACGCTTGACCTGATTAAGTAAGTTGTAATCTTGTACAACAGAATTTTGAGTCGCTCCGGAATGGGGCGACTTTTTTGATTTATATTGTTTTATGGGCATTTTGCCTGTTTGGAAAAGGATTGAGTATGAATAAAATTATAGCGGCGACCTGCCTCGCGGTAGCGGTTTCTGCGTTTGCACAAGGTTTTGGCGGCCAACAAGGCCAAGGCAAAATGGAGTATTCCGAAAAATTCGCCGATTTGAATTACGCGAACGACGGAAAGACCTTCCATACACTGGACATCTACTTGCCCAAAGAAACGAAGGATGCTTATCCGGTGGTGATTCACACTTACGGTAGCGCCTGGAGCATGAACAATTCCAAAGGCTCCGCCGATTTAAATACCATTTGCGCGGCACTCCTGAAAGCAGGCTATGCCGTGGTGACGCCGAACCACCGTTCTGCAAGCGATGCCAAGTACCCGGCGCAGTTGCATGACCTTAAGGCCGTGGTGCGTTTTATTCGCGGTAATGCGGCGAAATACAAAATCGATACATCGTTTATCGCTATGTCCGGATTTTCGTCGGGCGGACATCTCTCCAGTTTGGTCGCTACAACCTGTGGCTTGAAAGAAGGCAAGTCCGGTTCTGTAACGGTGGACTTGGTGGGCTCCCTAGGGGAGTTCACCAAGTTCAGTAGCTGTATCGATGCGGCGTCGCTTTGGTCTCCTCCGACCGATATTTACACTATGAATCCTATCAATAATTTCATGGGAAGCGGAACCTACGAAGGCGCTTTCATTGGTGCTGAACGCGAAGGAAACAAGGATAAATGGATGGTTGCCAGTTCGCCGTATTATGCAAGCGAAGACGATCCTCCGATTATCATGTTCCACGGCACGAAGGATCAGGTCGTGAATCCGGAACAGAGCAAGGAACTGTATGATTCGCTCAAAAAGCATAATGTCGTGACGGAACTGGTTTCGGTAACGGACGGAACCCATGGCGGCAACGAAATGTATGTCGACTCGACCTTGAACAAAATGATCAGTTTCTTCGGAGCTGCCCGCGATGCAAAATCGCAGGTAGTCGATCCCATAGATACGACGACGGCGGATACCTCCGTGACGGATACTTCGGTTACCGATACTTTGGATAACGACTCCATGCAGACTCGTCTGCCTTCGAACTGGAAACAGCTGGCTCATGTCGGCTTGGTCGGTAACAAGCTGGTGGCCTTCGGGAATGGGGGCGAATACCATTGCGCTATCGTTTCCATGAACGGCTCCGTTGCCTGGCGGGGCGATTTCCGGGGCTCCCTGGACCTGTCCTGGCTGCCTTCTGGGACGTATGCCATTGTTGTAACATTCCCGTCTGGAATACAAAAAAGCCTGAAATTCGCGAAAAAATAACACAATGGGTACACTTGTGTCCAATTTCTAGCGTAAGAGATTTCTCTTACGCTTTTTTTGGGGTATATTTGTAGCTACATAAATCATTTAAGGAGTCTGAGATGCTGAAATTTGGCTTAAAACAGTATGCCGCTGTCGCACTTTCTCTTACAACAGCGACTTTTGCTGCTACGGCATATATCAACCAGATTGGTTACCGTGTGGACGATGCCAAGGAATTTGCCTTGGTTGACGGTAATGGCAGTGTGGAAATTGTAGATGCAAGTGGAACGACCGTTTTGACGGCGACTCCGTCTGCTGCATCGAATTGGGAACCCAGCGGCCAGAATGTCCAGTTGGTCGATTTCTCGGACTTGAACGTTCCGGGCAAATATTCCATCAAGGTGGGTGGCCAGGTGCTTCGCCAGGATCTCACGATTGCCGCCAACACTTATGAAGATGTTGTCAAGGCTTCTTTGAAGTGGTATTACTACCAGCGTGCTTCTATGGCTCTGGAAGAAACTTATGCCGGTCAGTGGAAACGTGCCGCAGGCCATACCAATGCAAGCGTGCAGCTTCATAGCTCTACCGGTGAATCGGGCTCGATCAGTTCGACCAAAGGCTGGTACGATGCTGGCGACTATGGCCGCTACATTGTGAACTCGGGTATTACCACTTACACGCTCCTTTCGTTGTACGAACATTTCCCGGAATATTTCAAGACGCTCAAGTGGAACATCCCGGCAGAAGGTACTCTTCCGGACTTGCTCGCCGAAATCAAGTACAATCTGGACTGGATGCTTACCATGCAGGCCTCTGATGGTGGCGTTTACCACAAGCTGACTTCTCTCGGTTTCCCGGGTGACGTCATGCCGGCAGACGATATCGATCCAATTTATGTAATCGGTAAGGGCTCTGCTGCAACGTTTGACTTTGCCGCTGTGATGGCCGTGGCCGCTCGTGTGTACCAACCGTTCGATGCCACGTATGCAAGCAAGTGTCTCGAAGCCGCCAAGAAGGCCTACGCTTGGGGCGCCCAGAACCCGAACAAAAAGTTCAGCAACCCGTCCGATGTGCAGACCGGTGAATATGGTGATGGCTGGCTCGAAGACGAAAAGATGTTTGCTGGTACGGAACTCTTCGTGTCTACCGGCGATGCAACTTACAAGCCGAGCAAGGCTTCCGCAAACGTTCCGAGCTGGGCTGATGTCGGAGGCCTTGCCACTTATGGTCAGGCAACGCATGCTACGGAATTTGGCGGTAATGCCCAGGCTGCAAAAGACAGCTTGCTCAAAACGGCCGATGAATTCGTGAAGCGTAGTCAGACGGGTTTCGGTGTCGTGATGGCCAAGGATGACTTTGTGTGGGGCTCTAACGCTGTGGCCGGAAACCAGGGCGTTTGGCTGTTGCATGCTTACTACCTGACTGGTGAAGTCAAGTACTACCAGGCTGCCGTCAAGGTGCTGGATTACCTGCTCGGTAAGAACCCGCTCGACATGTCTTTCTTGACTGGTTTTGGTACAAAGTCTGCCAAGAAGCCGCACCATCGTCCGAGCACCTCTGACAAGGTTTCCGCTCCGATTCCGGGTATGATTGTGGGTGGCCCGCAGCCCGGTGGCGAAGATATCGGCTCTGAAACTTGGGAATGCAAGGATTATAAAACCGGCTTCCCGGCAACCTCTTATGTTGACAATAACTGCAGCTATGCTTCGAACGAAGTGGCTATCAACTGGAATGCTCCGTTTGCATACCTTGCTGGTGCTATCGAAGCGATTAACCACGGTTACGCTCCGAGCTTTGCTGTCGCGGGCGTTGCCCGTACCGATGCAATCAAGTCCAAGGTCGCTCGCAAGGCTCACGCCAAGCAGGGTCCGCAGCTCCGCTTTGTTGACCAGAAGCTCTATGTCGAAAACAACGGCAAGCGCTTCAACCTGAAGGGTCATCAGATCAAGTAATCTGAATTAGGAATTTCCCTTGCTTTTAAAGCCGAACTGATTAAAGTCAGCATCGGCTTTTTTTATATATGTTCTTAGGAGAGGTTTTTATGAAAAATCGTTTAGCTATTGCAGCCTTGGCGGGGCTTTCTCTGGGTTCCGCCGCCTTTGCCGCCCAGAATGTCATCAAGGTCGATGATTTGCATCCGGGTGTCGTTATCAATAAAGAAAACATGATGTCTGCGGACTTGGCGATTTGGAATCCGCCGAGCCGTTATTACGACATGACCTCTGCCTTGGTCGATGGCGGTTACACGCTGTTCCGTTTCCCGAATGGCAGCCTTTCGAATGATTACCACTGGAACGGTATCGGTAGCTACGATAGCACAGGCCTTTGGACCGCTGACGAAACCAAGTGGGCTCGCGGTTTCTTGGGCGAAACGATTTACCGCGGCACCACCAAGGACAACTACGGATTTGTGCGTCGCAGCCACTTGGCCGACGGCAATATGGAAACCATGTGGTGGGGCGAAATCCTGGACCCCGATGATCCGCCTTGGGTCGTGATTGAATTCCCTGAAAAGCAGAACTTGGATTCTTTGCAAATCGATTGGGGCAAACTCCGCCCGAAGTCTTTTGAATTTGCTTATTGGACCGAAGACTATGCCGAATATCCGGGCGTGCATCAGGCGCTCGAAAACAAACTCAAGTTGCAGTCGGTGGTCAAGGTGACAGGCGCCACGACCAAGTACAAGTTCAAGCAGCTCCGCACCCGCTACGTGGCAATCCGCTTTAAGGCGAAGGAATTACCGGCCAAGGGTGTGCAGATTCGCGAAATGAAACTCTTCAGTGGCGAAACCGACTTGCTCGGCGGTAACAACTACAAGTTCTACGCGATGTCTACCCGTAACGGCGACAAGGCCCGTACCGACTGGACCGACATCAAGTGGGACTTCGAAGAATTCATGAAGTACATCAAGACGCTTCCGAACGCGAAGGCCGTTATCTGCGTGAATGCAGGCACGGGTACTGCAAAGGAAGCTGCCGCGTGGGTGCGCTACGCCAACAAGGTTAAGGGTTACAATATCAAGCAGTGGGAAATCGGCAACGAACTCGATGGCGAATGGGAAGAATCCGGCCCGATTTCGGCAAGGCATTACGCCGCCCGCTTCTTGGAATACGCACGCGCCATGAAGGCGGTGGATTCTACCATCATTCTGCACGGACCGCTCTTGAGTACGCATAAGATGATGCAGAAGGGCGCCGGCATTCTTGATGGCAAGTACTGGATGGAAGAATTCCTGCGCATCGTGGGCGAGGCTGAAAAGAAAGATGGCAAGCGTTACCTCGACGTGGTGGACTTGCACAATTATCCGTACTGGACTCCCAACGAGCCGAAGCCCGCTGAAATGCTCAAGGCCATGCTCGACGTAGGCCCGAATATGGATACGCTGAATGTGTGGATGAAACGCCACCTCGAAGGCGAACGCCGCGTGTTCCTCTCGGAATTCAGCACTTGCGTGCAGGGCTTTAGCCTGCTGATGGATTACCCGCAGGCTGCTGCTGTGGCAAGTATTTTCGCTCAGCATGCCATGCGCTTTGGTAACCGTTTGCAGGTGCTCCCGTGGGATGCCTTTGGCAACGTGTTCAAGGGACCCGATGACACCTGGGGTACCATCAGTATGACCGCTCTTGCAAAGGAAGGCTCCTGGAATCATTGGAAGTCTCTGGAGCCGACGGCGGAATACTACGGCCTTTATATGACTTTCAAGGATTTCTTGGAAGACGGCTATGCCGTGTTCCCGGTAGAGGCGACTTCGCCGGATGTGGAAGCTTATGCAATCGGCAAGGGCGATTCTACCCGCGTGATGATTGTGAACTTGTCGGACGCCCCGCAGGTGGTGCAGATTGACCGCGCAAGCGTCGAGGGTAATTCTAAGGAAGTCGGCAAGGGCGATCTGGTGCGCACGCAGGTCGAAATCTTTGGCGAAGATCAGTTCAAGTGGGTGGGTACTTCGCAGAATGCTTTCCCGTACCCGAAAATGGGCCCGAGCGGTCGCCGCATTAACCCGAGCAAGAGTAAAGACATTACGGTGCCACCGTTTGGTCTCGCTGTTGTGCAAATCAACCCGAAGGTGGTGGGCTTGAGCGAAGCGACTAAGGCCCAGGCTGCAAAGCCTGTGATTCTTGCGGCAGCGCTTGAAAAGAAAGTGCTCATGGCGGGCGATACGATCGACTTGTTCGTGACGGCAACTCAGCCGAATGGTCAGCTGACAAACGGCTCCGTGAATATCGGCAACTGGGGCAAACGCGGACTGTTGATGCAGTCGGTGACTCCCGATGACGGCAAGTGGAATGCTTCTATCGAAAGTTTCCATGTGCAGATTCCGATTCCCGAAGACATGTACCCTGCCGCTCGTACGATTCATGTGGTGGTTCAGGGCCTTGGCGGTAAAGTGACGGTGCTTGAAATTCCGTTCCGCGTTCGTGGCGCTTACCGTACCACGCACGTGATGCAGAACTTTGATAACGGCCTCGATGCAGTCGACTGGTTCCCGGTGGCAAATGGTGACAATGCGACGACTATCGGCGCGAAGGTCTTTAACGGTGCTCCTCCGCATGGTGGCTTTATCCGTCACGACTTTATGATTGAACAGCCGCCTACGCAGGGCTGGCCGAACTTCGCTGGCGCCTACTACGTGATTCCCGAAGAAGTTCACAACTCCGTGGGTATTGTGTTTGATTACGCCACGAACCATAGCAATCCCGATGGTTACTTCGAAGTGCAAATCGCAAGCAATCAGGTCCAGGATTACGATGAATTCATGGTGCGCCTGAAAAATACTCGCGGCTCCTGGATGCGTGACACGCTCATTTGGGAAAATATGAAGCAGGAAGGTTGGGGCAAGACTATTCCGCAACTCGACCCGAAGCAAATCAAGAACTTCTCTTGGCGCGCCCGCTACAGCGGCACGGGTTACATTAGCCTCGACAACATCTACCTGCTCGGCGAAGATGGTGAAGAGGTGCCGATGCCCCGCGGCCTCCGCCGCCTGAGATAACGCCTGCATTCCGGCGTCATGCCGACGAAGGTCGGCATCGGCATTCCTGCCTGATACATTCGACACACTTCTGTCTATAAACGGCTTTTTGTTGGACCGTTTATAGGCTTTTTTCTTTATATTACTCTCGCACGCGCGTTGGTGACGCGTTTTCTCGAAAGAGAGGGATGTTGTGAAATACAAATTTTTTGCTTTAGTCGCAGTTTCTGCGTCTGTTTTGGCGTCTTCGGCCTTTGCCGCTAACGCTTACATTAACCAGGTGGGTTTCCGCCCTTCCGATCCCAAGGAATTTTCGCTTGTCGGAGCCTCTGGCAATGTTGAAATCCAGGATGCCTCTGGCAAGACTGTGCTTACGGTAACGCCTGGCGCCGCCTCGTTCTGGGATGCAAGCGGCCAGAATGTACAGCTGGTCGATATTTCCAAATTGACCGCCGAGGGCAAGTACAGCATTAAGGTGGGCGGCCAGACACTTCGCCAAGATCTGGTGGTCAAGAACAATACCTTTGCCGACGTTTACAAGGCTGCTATCAAGTGGTTCTATTACCAGCGCGCCTCTATGGCTCTCGAAAGTGCATACGCGGGCAAGTGGGCTCGTGCTGCAGGCCATACGAATGCGACTGTCGAACTTCATAATTCTACGGGCGCTTCGGGCTCTATCAATTCGAGCAAGGGCTGGTACGATGCCGGCGACTACGGACGCTATATCGTGAATTCGGGCATTACCACCTACACGCTCCTTTCGCTTTACGAACATTTCCCGGAATTTTTCAAGACGGCCAAGTGGAATATTCCTGCCGATGGAACTTTGCCGGATTTGCTCGCCGAAATCAAGTACAATTTGGACTGGATGCTTACTATGCAGGCCAATGACGGTAGCGTTTATCACAAGCTTACCTCTCTTGCTTTCCCGGGCGATGTGATGCCTGCGCAAGACAATGCAAAACTTTATGTTATCGGTAAGAGTGCCGAAGCCGCCCTTGACTTTGCCGGTGTGATGGCAGTTGCTGCGCGCGTGTACAAGCCGTTTGATTCCAATTACGCCGCCAAGTGCCTTGATGCAGCCAAGAAGGCTTATAGCTGGGGCTCTTCGAATATGAGCTACCACTTTACCGCAAATCCCTCCGATGTGGCGACGGGTGCGTACGAAGGCGACAATGCGGCCGACGAAAAACTTTTTGCCGGCACGGAACTTGCCATTACCACGGGCGATAATTCTTACAAGCAGAATGGTTCTTCGGAATATGTGTCGTACTGGGGCGACCTTTCGGGCGTTGCCACTTATGGCAAGGCGACGCATGCATCTGTGTTTGGCGATGCAAACGAAGCCAAACAGAAAATCTTGGGCACTGCAGATGGTTTCGTGAACCGTACCAAGTCGGGCTTTGGCGTGGTGATGGCGAAAGATGACTTTGTGTGGGGCTCCAACGCCGTGGCCTCCAATCAGGGCGTATGGCTTTTGCATGCCTATTACCTCACCGGCGACGAAAAGTATTACGCCGCAGCGCTCAAGGTGCTTGATTACTTGCTCGGCAAGAATCCGCTTGACATGTCATTTGTTACAGGTTACGGCACGAAGTCTCCCAAGATGCCGCACCACCGCCCGAGTACTTCGGACAACGTAGAAGATCCGATTCCGGGTATGCTTGTGGGTGGCCCGCAGCCCGGTGGCGAAGACGTTGGCTCTGCTGCCGAATGGAAGTGTGCCGATTACAGAACTGGCAATGCGGCGACCGCTTATACCGACCAACGTTGCAGCTACGCAACGAACGAAGTCGCTATCAACTGGAATGCACCTCTTGCTTACCTTGCTGGCGCTCTTGAAGCTCTGAACGCCGGTTATGCTCCCTCGTTTGCCGCCAATGGTGTTGCAAGAAAGTCTACTGTATCTTCATCGAGTTCCTCGGCAGTTTCGTCTAGTTCTCAGGTGGTTTCCAGCTCCTCTGTCGCTCCGGCATCTAGCTCGTCTGAACAAAAATCCAGCTCTTCGCAGTCGCTCGCTTCGAGTTCTTCGCAGTGGAATCCGTGGATTTCGAGCAGCTCCATGACTACGGCAATTCACGAAACTTTGCCCGCCGGCATGCAAAACAAGGCTGCTCCGCGCCTTCGCCAAAATGGTCATAAGCTCTATGTCGAAAAGAACGGCAAGCGCTTTGATCTTCTCGGCAACAGCATCCGTTAATCGGCGATTTTACAACACTCGTACTCCTAAATGCCGCACTAGCGAAAGTTGGTGGCGGCATTTTTCTATATTGGAACGCGATGGAATCGATATTCAGTAATGTCTTGATGTTTGTGCTCGGCCTACTTGGCTTGAGCTTCTTGGTGACCATTCACGAACTCGGCCACTTCTTGGTGGCCAAGTGGAATAATGTCAAGGTCAATACGTTCAGCATCGGTTTCGGCAAGAAATTGATTCGCTACCGTCACGGCGAAACGGAATACTGCATTTCGGCAATTCCGTTCGGTGGTTATGTGGCCATGGCGGGCGAAAATCCGGACTCGCTTAAAGAAGGCCAAGTTCCGGGTGAACGTGATTTTGTGGCAAAGTCGGTGGGTGCTCGCGCTGCCATTGCGTTTGCGGGCCCGTTCATCAATATCGTATTTGCCTTTATTCTGTTGATGATTCTCTATATGGTGGGCGTCGAAGAACCGGCGACAAACGATTTGATTGTGGGCTTTGTCGCCAAAGATTCTCCGGCCGTAGCCGCAGGTATTCAGCCGGGCGACACCATTACCGAAATCAACGGCAAACCCACTCAGGGCTGGGATGATTTCCGCGAACAGATTGGCGTGAGTCTCGGCGCAAGTGTCCCGCTTACCGTGCACCGCGGCGGCGAACCGTTGACGATTACGGTAGTTCCTGAAGAACTCGTTATTCCGGCGCAAGATTCTGCCGGCTCCGAAATTTCGATGGGTATCGGTGATATCGGCATCTACCCGCGCAACCGCGTGATTGTACGCTTGCCTCCTGTAGCGGGCTCTGCAGCCGAAAAGGCGGGCCTTGCCGTGGGCGATACCATCTTTGAGATCAACGGCGAACATATTTCCCGCTACGAAGAAGTGGTGCGCATTATCGACGGCAGCAAGGGCGAGCCTGTAAACATTACCGTTATCCGTAACGGCGATACGCTCACCAATTCGCTCACGCCGGTTTACAACGAAGATTACAAGCGTTACATGGTCGGCATCCAGATGGGTTATGTGCTCTTCCGCGAAACAAAAATTGTGCGCCGCGGTCCTGTGGAAGCCTTCACGAAAACTTGTGCCACTAGCTGGAAAATGACAACGAGTATTTTCCGTTACTTTAAGCGCATGTTCCAAGGCCATGTCAAGGTTGATGCCTTCTCGGGCCCGGTCTCAATTGTCGCTGTCATGGGTAATGTGTGGATGAGCGGCTTCCAGGACTTTTTGATGTTGCTTGCCCTCATCAGCATTAACTTGGGCGTCATGAACTTGCTCCCGCTCGCGATTACCGACGGTGGCCTCTTGATGTTCCTCGGTATCGAAAAACTGCGCGGCAAGCCGCTTTCCACCAAGACGCAGACGGTCATTCAGAATGTGGCTGCCGCGTTCTTCATCAGCTTCTTCGTGTTTATCACGATTCTTGACTTTAGCAAGCTCTCGCTGTTCCTGAAATAGCCCTAGAACGGAATCCAGGGGATGTTCCACTGGAAATTGAGGCCCCAGCCGCCCGTATGCATGGTGTCGTCTCCGCCCGGATTAGCATGCCAATCACAAATCAAAACCTGATAATTGGCAGCCACTGAAACCTGCAATTGGTCTGTTATGCGGTATCCCAGTCGATAACCGTACTTAAAGTCACCATGGTGTATACCAGAGTCTTCTTCCATGTCGTCGACAAGCGCGGGATTAAAATTATTCATTGAGAAAACGTATCCAAAACCAACATAGGTCTCAAACATAATCCGCTTTATCGTCACGGACCAAACTAAAGGCTTGATGTAGATATCCCATGCAGACACGCTCACGTCGCCATCGGAATGGGAATAACCGAAACGGCTGACACCTACGGCAAGAGTGTAGTCCACCATATTTTCCGGCTCGTTGAACACGCCGAATTCAGCGGCGAAGCCTAGTATTCCACCGGGCTTATAAACAGAATTCTCGGTTTGGAGGCGGCTATCCTTGATGTCAATATCTAGGAAGGCTGCGCTAGCAAAGCCGCAAACAAAAAGGACGAGTATTAAAATCCTTTGCATACATCCCATCCTTTTGTAGAAAAGACTTCTTCGGAATCATAATGCGTAACGGATATTTTTCTAAAAGCTCCGTCTTTCGAAAATACTCCTTCACTGAGTGCTGAAGAAGCGAAGAATTTAAAACTTCCTGTATAATACAACGGTTTGTCCGTGTTCGTGCCGATAGGGAAGTGGGTCGTAATGTTTGTGTGAAAAATGCCGTCTATTTTCGGTTCCAAATAAGACACCGGGAACGTTTCCTTGTAAACCGTTTCGTCCGATTCCCATATCGTGTGAACTTCCATATCGTCTCTATAAGATATCGTTTCGCCCCTAAGGGTGTAAGGGATGGTGTCCTCGACAAATTGACCCGTGGTATCGTAAGTCAAAGCGAAGCCGCGTACAACGACTGTTGCACTATCGCCTTCAAAGCAGATTTCCTTACAAAGAATCTTGTCGTAACGTTTTTCACGTCCCTGAGCAGGACGCTCGCCTTCTACATTAGGGAGCTTTTTATCTATGTAGGTGTCCTCGTTAATGATTTCGCTATAATAGCATCCTTGGACATCTTCGGCAGTTACCTGTTCCGGTGCATCTGACGGATCATGAGCGATGTAGGGACACCCCTGTAAACACAGGGCGCTCAGGACAAGTAATAATAAAGAACAATATTTTGTCATGAATAAAAATTTAGATTATTTTTATAGCATTATTACCACTATCCAAAATTTTCTAGATATGGTAGCACATAGGCTTAGGAATTGTTGATGACGAAAAAGCATAGAATTCTATTGGCGTTATGTCTTTTATTGCTGGGATGTTCTTCGCTTGGCCGTTTTACGACATATTCTTTATCTACCTACGAAAAAGAAAGTTCATCTTCAAAAAGAGACGTAGAAGAATACCTAGTACAAGAAAATCCGGTAGACTCTTTGAATATTCGAATTAGTGGAAATGAGTATTTCTTATTGGCAGGGATTATTGTCCCGATAATACCTTTATTTCATTCGGATATAATTGAATTGACTTATGAAGTGAAACCTGATGATCAATGTGCTGTTGTTTATCTAGGTGATCAGGAAGCGAAAATGCATCGTTATTCCCCGTGCGATACAATTTACCCTTACCATCGGGGTTGCCCATATTATGAGCCTCGTGAAATTCAAGAAAAAATTTATGAATGTCATTACATTGTAGATGAAGACGATATAGATGATTTGGTTACGTTTAA